>JBBALS010000013.1:0-18277 GCA_040402915.1 Flavobacteriales bacterium | reverse complement strand
ACAAAATTGGGAAAATGTTGCAGGATTCGGGCATTTCGAAAATCAATGGGAATATCATCATCGATCCATTTATTTGGCCTTACGACCATTCCGTAATTCCTCGAAATTGGGCATGGGAAGACATTGGCAACTATTACGGAGCCGGAGCTTGGGGACTTAATTGGCGGTCGAATGAATTCGATATTCGATTTACGGCCGGGAAAAATTACATTGATACAACACGTGCTGAAATCCTTTCTCCTTGGGCAAACTACCTAGAACTTGAATCAAGCGTTAAGTCGAGCACCTATGAGAAACGTGATGTCTATATTTATAGCAGTCCGTTTTCTGAACGCATCTTTGCAGATGGAAACTTATTGATAGGTAATGAACCTAGAATAGAACGAGCAGCATTGCCCGATCCACCTCGTGCATTTGGATTGGAACTTAAAAATTACCTCGCTAGCATTGGCATAGTGCAAAACGGAGAAGTTAAATTCCAAAATACACGCGCTCAATCAGCTCCCATTTGGAAAGTATTCTTTTCGCCTCCATTAAGTGATTTGGTATTTGAAACGAACCAAAAAAGCAATAATTTATTTGCAGAATGTATTGCGAGAAAATTAAGTATCAATCAAATTGGCTCAGCCGATTACCCAACTGGGAAAATGCTCGAATTGAAGTTAAACGAATACAAGCCCTATTCAGATTCTGCAATGCATTTGGTTGATGGTTGTGGTTTATCGAGAAACAATTCGATTTGCACCTCCTTTCAAAGTCAGTTTTTACGAAGCCAAACCAAAGCAACGCGTTTCCCTTATTTTCTCCAATCTTTGCCTAAAGCAGGCGAAGAAGGCACCATGAAGAATTTCCCGAAAGTAGATCAACTGCGCGCAAAAACAGGAAGTTTAAATAAAGTGAGAGGGTACGCAGGTTACTTTTTCGATCAAAACAATCATTGGATTGCCTTTTCATTCATCGCCAATAACATCCCATTAAACAATGCGTCATTAAAAAACAAAATGGCAGAGTTGCTAGTTTCTGCTTCGGAAAATAAATTTGAATTGCCATTTCCCTTCGCTGCACCAACGTTTTACCGAGATACCATCTTGAAGTTTCCCGAAATTCAATCATATATTCAAGATTTGAAAGATCACCCGAATCATTATTTTGGGATTGAGGAAAAAGTAGACTCCAGTATTTCAATTTCATTTCGCGGTGAGCCCGATGTTGAAAATCCTTATTTAACGGCAATTGTAACTGCTGGTGGGGAGATAAGACATATAAAATACACCTATCGTATTCATGCTCAATCGCGTTTTGCTGAACGACTGAACGAGAGTAAAAATTCATGGGAAATGATTTGTTGGGGCGATATTTTCATGAAGCATTGATTCCAATTTTCGAATGTTAAATTTTCTAATTCCATGAAGTAAACCTTAATTTTTACTTAACATTGCAATTATTGAAAACAGCATGAAAACACTATACGTTGTTCGCCATGCGAAATCGAGCTGGGATCAAGAAGATCTCAGTGATTTCGATAGACCGTTAAACGAACGCGGATTAAAGAATGCACCCGAAATGGCCCAAAGGTTTATGGAGGGCGCAACTATTCCGCAATTGATTATTAGCAGTCCAGCCAAACGCGCCATCAGCACAGCTCGCATTCTTGCAAAGGAATTTGGCATATCGGAAGATGCGATTAAACAAGAAGCCTCTATTTACGAAGGTGATCGTGGCGATTTGGCACGTCTCATTTCCCGCCAAAATCCTGATATCGATACCATCATGATTACAGGACATAATCCGGGAGTAACCGATTTTATAAATTGGATATGTTACATTGAAGAAGCACAAATTCCAACCTGTTCGATTGCAACCATCCAAGTTGATATGAAAAAATGGAATGGTTGGGAACGAGGAATGGGGAAATTAATAGATCTAGATTTCCCAAAAAAGATAAGATAATCATGCATTTAAAGAGAGCATTCAATCGTGATTTAAGCTGGCTTTCGTTCAATCAGCGTGTATTACAAGAAGCGAAAGACATTCGTGTTCCTTTGTATGAGCGCATGAAATTCTTGGCTATATATTCTTCTAATTTGGAAGAGTTTTATAGAATTCGAGTGGCGGAATGGAAACGATTGATGGAGTTGACGAAGAAAACGAAGAAAGAGCTTCGTGAAGATCCGCGTGAAGTTGTGAAGAAAATCAACCAAACGGTTCAGAAACAAATCAAAGAATTCAACGATATATTTTGGGATCAGATTACTGTCGAGCTCGAAGGTAGAAACATCAATTTGGTAAATGAAACAATGCTTCAAGCCGACCAGGTTGAATTTGTGAAAGCGTATTTTCATGAAAAAGTAATGCCGCATGTTCATCCTGTTATGATAAGCAGCAAGCGAAACATTCCCGAATTGGATGAAAAGTCGATTTACCTTGCTGTGAAATTAATCGATGAAGATAGACCTGGACCACGTGTTTTTGAATATGGCATTACTGAAATTCCGTCGCGGAAAATAAGTCGATTTCTAGTGTTACCCGATAAGAACGGACAACATTATGTGATGATTTTGGGTGATGTTATTCGCTTGTGTATCAATGAACTTTTTCCAGAATATAAGCTACTCGAAGCATATAGTATCAAACTTACCCGCGATGCTGAGTTGATGTTGGAAGATGAATTTTCGGGAAGCTTGCTTAAGAAAATCAAACGTGGATTGAATAACCGAGCCAAAGGAATTCCAACCCGATTGTTATATGACAGCGCAATGCCCGCCGATTTCTTAAATCATTTGAAGCAAATTTTCGGAATTGGGCGAATGGATCTTTTGCCTGGAGGTCGTTATCATAATTTCACCGATTTGATGAATTTCCCACGGTTCGAACAAAAAGGAATTTTATACGAGCCCCTTCCGTGTTTAGCAAAACCAACGCTCGATGATGCAACTTCCATCTTTGACGCATTAAGCAAACGTGATTTCCTTTTACACTTTCCGTATCACAGTTACGATTATGTGATTCGGTTTTTAAATGAGGCAGCCATTGACGAAAAAGTTCGTGCAATAAAAATTTCTTTGTACCGTGTTTCGGCGCATTCAAAAGTGGTTGAAGCACTCATCAAAGCCGCACAAAATGGAAAAAAGGTAACGGCGTTTGTGGAACTTAAAGCACGTTTCGACGAAGAATCGAACATCAGTTATTCCAAAGAATTGGAAGAAGCGGGTGTAAAAGTTTTGTATAGTTTCCCAATTTTGAAAGTGCATGCGAAAATGATTTGCATTGAACGCATGGAAGATAAATTGAGACGGTATGCCTATTTGAGTACTGGAAATTTCCATGAAACTACTGCTAAGCTTTATTGCGATTCTTCTTTATTAACCAAAGACAAATACATTGGACGAGAAGTTTCGGCAGTGTTTGATATTCTTGCCGATACCCGTATCAAACGCGAGTTCAAACATTTATTGGTGGCGCCCGATCACATGCGTCACGACTTATACACCCTTATCGACCAAGAAATTAAGAATGCGCTGAAGAAAAAACCAGCGTATATCTACCTCAAATTAAACAGTCTGCAAGATCAAGCGATCATCGATAAATTGTACGAGGCGAGTCAAGAAGGCGTTGAAATTCGCTTAATCATTCGAGGAATTTGCTGTTTAATTCCTGGAGTGAAAGGAATGAGCGAGAATATCAAGGTAATTAGCATTGTAGATCGCTTCTTGGAACATTCACGGATTTATGTTTTCTGCAACGACAATCAACCTAAGGTGTATCTTTCTTCAGCCGATTGGATGGAACGTAATTTAAGTCGACGCTTTGAAGTGGGCTTTCCTATTTACCAAGAAGATTTGCGCAACGAGATTTTGGAAATCATGCGTTTACAATGGCGCGACAATACCAAAGCCCGCGTTATCAATAAAATCCAAAACAACACCTATCGTAAATCAGTTGCGAAAGAAAGAGGAAGAGCTCAGATTGATATTTACGATTACTTGGCTGAAAAGAGTAAGCAAAAAGTAGAAGCTATTCGGAATTATCAGGAAAGACCAACCTCAACGGTCATTTCAAAATAGTCCTTTTTTCTTCAACAATGCTTCGGTGGTAAATTCATTAGAATTATTGAATTGCGCTTGAATGATCTTTAATTTTACGGGATTATAAGTTCCCAATGGCAGTTCCACATATTGACCTTGAATTAGAGAAGAAAGAAATCCTGAAGAGGTACACCGCATTGCTTCGGCCTTTGAGCGATAAAATCGATAAGAAAGAAAAGCTGCAGATTCGCAAAGCATTTGATTTGGCTTTGGATGCGCATAAAGACATGCGCCGTAAATCGGGCGAACCCTATATTTATCATCCTATTGCTGTTGCACAAATTGCCGTTTCTGAAATGGGATTGGGAGCCACAGCGGTAGTGTGTGCCTTGCTTCACGATACCGTTGAAGATACTGATGTTTCGCTCGATGATATTCGGAGAATGTTTGGTGAAACTGAAGCTAAAATTATCGATGGTCTTACGAAAATTGAAAACGTATTCGATCAAAGTTCCTCAATACAAGCTGAGAATTTCAGAAAAATTTTATTAACGCTCAGCGACGATGTTCGTGTAATATTAATAAAGCTCGCCGACCGTATGCATAACATGCGAACCCTCGATAGCATGGCGCGCGACAAGCAATTGAAAATTGCATCGGAAACACTTTTCCTTTATGCTCCGCTCGCGCATCGACTTGGCTTGTACAACATTAAAACCGAGATGGAAGATTTGGGCTTAAAATACACGCAGCCCGAAATTTATGATGAAATTGTCACCAAACTCAAAAACACTGATGAGGTTAGAAAGCGCTTTATTAGTCGTTTTGTAAATCCGATTCGGAGAAGCTTATCGGAGCAAGGTTTAACTTTCGATGTTAAAGGTCGTCCAAAGTCCATTTATTCGATTTACAATAAAATCAAAATCAAGGGAATTCCATTTGAGGAGATCTTCGATATTTTTGCCATACGCATCATCATAGATACTCCAACAGAAACTGAAAAGACCGACTGCTGGAGAGTATATTCTATCATCACTGATATTTACCAACCAAATCCTGACCGTTTGCGCGATTGGATTTCAACGCCGCGGGCAAATGGCTACGAATCGTTGCATACAACTGTGATGAGTCCAACAGGCAAATGGGTGGAGGTTCAAATTCGTTCAACCCGCATGGATGAAATTGCTGAACGAGGTTTTGCGGCACATTGGAAATACAAAGAACATAGCGACTACGAAAGTGGAATTGATGAGTGGTTAGGACGAATTAGAGAGATGCTTGAACATTCCGATACCAATGCATTGGAATTTATCAATGACTTTAAACTGAATTTATTTTCAGAAGAGATTTTCGTTTTTACACCCAAAGGAGAATTAAAAACTTTGCCAAGTGGTTCATCGGCACTCGATTTCGCATTCGATATTCACTCTGAAGTGGGCATGGCTTGTATTGGAGCCAAGGTGAATAATAAATTGGTTCCGCTGAGTTACAAATTAAAAAGTGGCGATCAGATTGAAATCCTCAGTTCGAGCAAACAAAAACCAAAGGAAGACTGGCTCAATTTTGTTGTTACTGCAAAAGCACGATCCAAAATAAAATCTGCACTCAAAGAAGAAAAACGCAAAGTTGCCGACGAAGGCAAGATTATTTTGGATAAAAGTCTCAAGGAGAACAAAATTGCGCTCGATGGCAATGTGATAAGCAACCTCCTTAAGCACTACAAGGTGCAAAGTCAGCTCGATCTGTATTTCTGTATCGGAGAGGGAATCATCAAATTAGAGAATATCTCCAAAATAGCAAAAGGCGAGCAACACAGCTGGTATAAATTACTTCGCAATAAATTTAAACGCAGCGATTCCGACGATAAAGAGGATCAGCCAGCCACGCTCGAGAATATTGTAAAAGACATTCGCGGAAAATCCGATATGTTGGTTATTGGCGAAGACATGGATAAGATTGATTACCATTTGGCGGTGTGTTGCAACCCCATTCCTGGCGATGAGGTTTTCGGATTTGTAACCGTGAACGAAGGAATTAAAATCCACAAAACCAATTGTCCGAATGCAATTAGTTTGATGTCGAATTACGCATATCGTATTGTTAAAGCACGTTGGATGAATCATCAACAGCTTGCTTTTATGGCGGGAATTCGTGTCAATGGAATTGACGATGTGGGAATTGTAAACAATATCACACGAATTATTTCGAACGAACTGAATGTTAATATGCGTTCAATCAGCTTCGATAGTCAGGACGGAGTATTTGAAGGAAATATCATGGTTTTTGTTCATGACACCAACCACTTGACTTCCTTGATGACCAATATCAAGCAAGTAAAAGGCGTAACCTCGGTTCTTCGAATGGATTCAAAATGAACCAAAGAAAGCTGATAAATTTCAAATGAAGCCAAGCGGTTTTTATTACTTTTACGGCTTCCCGAAAGAATATGGTGAACCAGGAAACAAAAGAAAGTGTTAAACAGATTTTTTCCGATTACTTGGAACAAAAAGGTCATCGGAAAACTCCCGAACGCTTTGCGATATTAGATGAAATTTATTCGCATAACGGACATTTTGATATTGAATCGCTTTACGTATTCATGAAAAATAAAAAGTACCGCGTAAGTAGAGCGACACTTTATAATACCATAGAATTACTTCTAACGTGCAATTTAGTTACCCGTCATCAGTTCGGAAAAAGCCAAGCACAATTCGAGAAATCATTCAAATACAAACAGCACGACCATTTGATTTGCACCGAATGCGAAAAAGTACTCGAATTCTGTGATCCACGTATCCATCAAATTCAGAACATGACTGGCGATTTATTGAACTTTACAATCAGTAGCCACTCCCTTACATTTTACGGTAACTGCAATCAATTGGCTAAACATGGTAGCTGCGAACATCTTACAAACAAAACAGATTCATAATGGCATTCACCTTTGAAATTGATGAAGAAGCTTCATTTCCAGTACTTTGCTTACAAGGCAATTTATTAGAACGCAATGAAGCGCAAGAACTACTCGATGAAGCAAACGACATGATTGCCAACGATTCTCAAAAAATCATTATCGATTTGGAAGAGCTCGATTACATTAACAGCAGTGGACTCAATGTAATTCTCAATATTTTCACTCGAATTCGAAACGCAAATGGCGAATTAGTAATTTGCCATGTCAACGAAAAACTTCAAAAATTGCTTGTCATAACAAAACTCCATGACGTTATTAAGCAAACCAACTCACGCGAGGAAGCAGCAACATTATTAGCATCAGATAATTAATATTCAACACAATGAAACTCGATATATTACTTGGATTGCAATGGGGCGATGAAGGAAAAGGAAAAATTGTAGACGTACTATCTCCCCAATATGAGGTAATTGCACGTTTTCAAGGCGGTCCCAATGCTGGGCATTCTTTGGAATTTAACGGAATAAAGCATGTACTTCATACAATCCCATCGGGAATTTTTCATGCCGAATGCGAAAACATCGTAGGAAACGGAGTTGTTATTGACCCAGTCATTTTCCAAAAAGAAATCCTTGCGTTGAGCAATTTAGGCGTTGATGCGCGCAAAAACTTATTGATCTCACGCAAAGCACATCTTATACTTCCTACACATCGTTTAATTGATGCCGCTTCGGAAGCGTCAAAAGGAGCATCTAAAATTGGATCTACCTTGAAAGGAATTGGTCCAACATATATGGATAAAACGGGGCGTAACGGTTTGCGAATTGGTGACATCACCCGTCCCGATTTTATGGAACGTTATCAGCTTTTGGTGAAAAAGCACGAAGAAATCTTGGCGCATTACAATTTCAGTTACGATCTTGAAGAATTAGAGCCTGCATTTTTTGCTGGAATCGAACATCTTCGCACGTTTCGGCACATCGACAGCGAACATGTGTTAAATCATCACCTTAAAGCTGGAAAAAAAGTCCTTGCCGAAGGTGCTCAAGGTTCATTACTAGACATCGATTTTGGATCATATCCATTTGTCACATCATCCAATACAATTAGTGCGGGAGCTTGCACAGGTTTGGGAGTTGCGCCATCACGTATTGGGGAAGTATTGGGAATTTTCAAGGCGTATTGCACACGTGTTGGAAGTGGTCCTTTCCCAACGGAATTGGAAAATGAAACGGGAGAGAAAATTCGTCAAATTGGACGTGAGTTTGGTGCAACTACAGGACGCCCGCGTCGTTGTGGCTGGCTCGATTTACCTGCCTTGAAATATTCCATTTTGATAAACGGAGTTACACAACTCATCATGACCAAAGCCGATGTGCTCAGTGGTTTTGGAAAGGTTCAAGTTTGCACATCGTATCTGGTTGATGGCATTGATACCGACGAGTTTCCATTTGATATAGACCCACGCTATGTACAACCTGTTTATACAGAATTGTCAGGCTGGAACGAAGATTTAACGGGCATTCGAATTGCGAATGAAATCCCTCAAAATCTTCAGGACTATATCCGTTTTATTGAAGATGCCTTGGAGGTTCCTGTCACAATCGTTTCCGTTGGACCCGATCGCGAACAAACCATTTTGATGCGCTAAAACTTAGTTCAGTTTAGAAATCCAACCGAATGGATCGGCAGCTCTGCCTGCTTTTAAGTCGGTTAGAAATCTCAATGCACGATTCGAAAAGGATTCTATATCCGATTCAGGTACGGAGAAATCTTCGCCTTCGTGCCCGATCACTGATATATGAGCAATGTTGGCTGCTGTTCCTGTACCAAATGCTTCTTGTAAAGTTCCCGCTTTAAATGCGCCAATAATTTCGCTTACAGAAACATCGCGCTCTTGCACCAACATTCCCCAATGACGCGCCAATTCAATAACACTATCTCGGGTAATTCCTGCTAGCTTACTTGGACTTAAAGAAGGCGTAATTAAAACGCCATTGATCACAAACATTAAATTCATGGTACCCGATTCTTCCACTTTGGTATTGGTAGCTGCATCGGTCCAAATAACTTGATTGTATCCCTTTTGCTGTGCCAATTGTGTTGGATACAAAGCACCTGCATAATTTCCTGCGGCCTTGGCAAAGCCGGTTCCACTTCTGCTTGCTCGTGAATACGTTTTCTCAATTACCACTTTCAAAGCATCTGTATAATAAGCGGCCGTAGGCGAAGTCATGATGATGAACGAATAGGTTTCAGATGGTTTTACACCTAAAACTGGATCTGTTGCAAACAAAACCGGACGAACATATAAAGAATTGCCATCGCCTTTTGGAACCCAATTGGCATCCAATGAAATTAACTGTTTCAACCCATCCATAAAAATGTGTTCTGGAACGGGAGGCATACATAGTCTAATCGCTGATTGTTGCATGCGTTTATAGTTCTCCTCGGGACGAAAAAAGAGCAAATCGTCTTTATCGCTGCGATACACTTTCATGCCTTCGAAAATGGCTTGACCATAATGTAATACTGCTGCAGCAGGACTTAATGAAATTGGAGCAAAAGGAACAATCCGAGGATTCACCCAGTTTTTTCCGTCGTAATCGGCAACGAACATGTGATCGGAAAAGATTTTTCCAAAAGGAAGATGTCCAAAATCAATTTCGGATAATCTAGATTCAGCAATGGGAGTAACAGGGAATTTCATGCTTAGAAGATGTGGCACAAATCTACTATTTTTAACATACGAACTACTTTGTCGATATTTCCTTTTTATACGATGAAGCGAAAACTGATTTTACAAATTTTCATTGCCCAATTGTACATTCCCAAACACCTGCGGTTATGGAATATCTGTTACATTTGCGGCTTAAACTAATCAAGCAGGCATTGTTTCATTTTCGTCATTGTATACTTCTAATATTTCTGTTTAGCGGACTTGTATCTTCTGCTCAATCGGGGCGAAAAATTACTATTCGAGGCGCCAATAGCTTGGAATTCGACGATCGAGTGGCTGCACAACGACTTGTTGGGAACGTAGTTTTTGAACACGAAGGAACGCTTTTGTATTGCGATAGCGCCTATTTGTTTGATGGAGAAAATCGCTTGGAAGCCTATTCAAATGTTCGGATTATTGGAGATAGTGTTGTTGTTTCGGGTCAGAGGCTCACGTACGACGGAAAGACAAAAATTGCAGATATTACAGGAAACGTTCGCATGACTGACCCATCATCTGTTCTAACAACAAGTCGATTACAATTCGACAATAACACCAAGCAAGCTATATACACCACTGGTGGAAAAATCATTAGTGAAAAGAACGAGCTTGTTAGTCAGTTTGGGATGTACAATTCACGCAAGCGAACATTTTATTTTCGAAACAAAGTAAAACTTACGAATAAAGACTATGTAATGAATTGCGACACGTTGCAGTATGTCACAAATTCAAAAACAGCATTTTTCTTTGGCCCAACTACCATTACTTCAGATGAGAATATTATTTACTGCGAAAATGGTTTTTACAATACCAAAACCGACATCTCGGAATTTGGAAAGAATGCACGTATTGACAGCAAGAAGCAACAAATAAAGGGAGATAAAATATACTACAACCGCAAAAAGAGTTTGGGGCGCGCTTGGAAAAATGTGCGTATTACAGATACTACCGAAGCCGTTGTTTTGACAGGCGATTTCGCCGATTACAATGAAAAAACTGGACAAATTTTAATTACTGAAAAAGCCGCAATGGAGAAGGCATTTGGCAAAGACACCTTGTTTCTTCATGGAGATACCTTGCGTTCGATGCTCGATAGCGTGACTGACAAACGCACCTTGTATGCTTATTACAAAGTGAAGTTTTTCAAGAAAGATTTTCAAGGAAAGTGTGATTCATTGACCTATTCAGAAAGTGATAGTCTGATGCGACTTTTCCGAAATCCAGTAATTTGGAATGAAGAGAATCAGTTAACAGCAGATACTGTTAGAATTCAATTGGCAAAAAATCAACTCGAAACATTGTATTTGAGAGCGAATGGATTTATTGGATCTCAGGAAGATTCGGTGCATTTCAATCAAATAAAAGGGAAAAATATTACCGGATATTTCGCTGAAAATGAATTGCGAAAAGTAAAAGTAGAAGGTAATGGAGAATCGGTGTATTATGCCAAAGCCGACGACGACAAAGGATACATTGGAGTAAATAAAGCACTCTGCACCAATATGATGATATACATTGATAGTAATAAAGTACAAAGCATTACTTTTTTACAGGATCCAAGTGCAACACTTTTTCCTGTAAACGAACCATTAAAAGATGATATTCAATTGCGTGGCTTTCGCTGGTTGGGCGAACATCGACCTAGCAAAAGAGAGGATATCTTCTTGTGGAAAAATGAAACTACTCCTGCCAAACCTGGAAGAAGGAGACAAAAACGCTAGTCATTTTCTTTCTCATTTGACCAAAGGTTCCTAAAATAGAAAAATTTGCCATGTGGCAGATTCCGTTAAATTTGTCCCTCCTAAAATTCAAATTGTATGAATAAATCATTGTTGTTTTTTGCTGCTTTTCAAGTGGCTACTTTTTCCCCAACCCTTTTTGCTCAAACAGGGAAAATTGATAAATCCGGGAAACCTGGAAAAGTTCGGGTTGATGAAAATCCCGGAAATGAATTTAAAGTGGAAGCCGAGCGCTTTGCGGATGTTCAAATGCTGCGCTATCAAGTTCCTGGTTTTGAAAAACTCTCCATCCAACAAAAAGAACTAGCGTATTATCTATATGAAGCAGCTCTTTGCGGTCGCGATATGATTTGGGATCAGAAATACAAAAACAACCTAATCGTTCGACGCACAATTGAAGCCATTTGGAACAGTTATCGTGGTCCGAAAAGCACTCCAGAATATGCAAAATTTGAAGAATATTCAAAACAAGTTTGGTTCTCGAACGGCATTCATCATCATTATGCAAGCGATAAAATTATGCCTGCATTTAGCTTCGAGAATTTCTCTGTTTGGGTAAAAGGAAGTGATGTAAAACAATTGCCATTGGCAAGCGGACAAACGCCCGATCAATTTCTTGCGTTTTTAAAACCCGTTATGTTTGATCCGAATGTGGATGCTAAAACCGTGAACTTAGCTTCAGGAATCGACAATATTGTGGGCTCTGCAAATAACTTCTACGAGGGTGTTACTCAAAGTGAAGTGGAAGATTTTTACTCAATGCTCGTTTTATCAGAAGACTCTCTTAAACCTGTTGAACTGGGCTTGAATTCGAAGATGATGAAAGTGGATGATCGCATTGTGGAAATACCTTGGAAGGTTGGAGGTATGTATTCGGCATCTATTGAAAAAATTGTTTATTGGTTGGAGAAAGCGGTTAATGTTGCAGAAACACCCGAACAAAAGAAATCGCTTCAGTTATTGGTTGAATATTACAAAACCGGTGACTTGAAGAAATTTGATGAATACAATGTTGCTTGGGTGAGTGATGTAAATTCTACCATCGATGTGGTGAACGGATTTATTGAAGTGTATCAGGATGCACTTGGTAAACGTGGAAGTTTTGAGGCCGTTGTTTCAATCAAGGATTTTGAAGCAACTAAAAAGATAGAGACAATCGCAAAGAACGCGCAATGGTTCGAAGACAATGCTCCGCTTCAACCAAATCACAAAAAGAAAGAAGTGAAAGGTATTATTGGGAAATCGATTGTGGTCATTGTTGAAAGTGGCGACTCTGCTCCTTCTACTCCCATTGGAATTAACCTTCCAAACAGCAATTGGATTCGTCAGCAGCATGGATCTAAATCGGTTGCATTGGGAAATATCGTAACTGCTTACAATATTTCTTCGGCTAAAAGTCCTTCTACCGATGAGTTCAGTTTAAACGAGGAAACCAAAAAACGTGCACGTCTTTACGGAAATTTAGCTTCCGAACTGCATACCGATATGCATGAGGTGATTGGGCATGCCAGCGGTCAATTAGAACCTGGGGTAGCAACTCCAGATGTGACTTTGAAAAATTACCAAAATTCATTGGAAGAAGCACGTGCTGACTTAGTTGCTTTGTTTTATATCGTAGATCCTAAATTGGTTGAAATTGGTGTTATGCCAAGCATCGACTGTGGAAAAGCAGAATACGATAGCTATTTATTGAATGGCTTGATGTTGCAATTGAACCGAATCGAACTTGGAAAAAGTATCGAAGAAGCACATATGCGTAATCGTCAGTTGGTTGCTAAATGGGCTTTTGAAAAAGGCAAAGCAGAAAACGTAGTTGAACTTATTAAGCGCGATGGAAAAACCTTTGTTCAAATAAACGACTATGCAAAATTGCGCACATTATTTGGCGATCTACTTCGTGAAATTCAACGCATCAAGTCGCAAGGTGATTTTGTTGCTGGTCAAGCTTTAATCGAAAATTATGGGGTGAAGGTAGATCCTGAAATTCACAAAGAAGTGAAAGAACGATTCTCGAAACTTACTTCGGCACCTTACAAAGGATTTATTCAACCTCGCTTAACGCCAGTCATTGAAGGCGGGAAGTTTGTTGATGTAAAAGTGGAATATCCTGCATCGTTTACTACTCAGATGTTGGAATATGGAAAACGATATTCGTTTTTACCGAACAAGAACTAAGTGAATAACTCACAAAAAAACCGACTGATTTTCAAATCAGTCGGTTTTTTTGTGTCCTATTTTCAATAGAAAGTTTCAACTCAATGAAATGAAACGCTCTATATTCTTAACGCAAAACCTTTTGTGCCGTTTGATGCATTCCTGAACTTAGCCGAACGATGTACATTCCGGCTGCTAAATTGTCTAAACTAATTTCTTCCGTTCCTAAATGCGCATCAGTAATGGTTTGTTTGCGCACCAATTGTCCACCCGATGTTAGAATTTCAACATTCAAATCGCCTCGGTTAATTAAGGCATAATTGATTTGCACATTTCCATTTTGCAACATATTGATTGAGGAATTCAATGGTGCATTTACAGCCAATACTTGACCAGGTGTTACTGCAATGGTTTGGATGGTATCGCATGCATAGCAGATGTTATTGCCTGACAAACGGACATTGTAAAAACCAGTTTGATCGTAAGTGTGCATCGGGCTCGCATCTTCTGAAGTATTTCCATCACCAAACGACCAAGTATATTGATCCGTGTTTGAACTTTCATTGTCGAATTGCACTGTCATTCCTTGAGAATCAAAAGCGAAACGCGCTGCAGGAAGTGGGGTATTTCCTAAGAAACTGCCACCTTTAATAAAGACTCCTGAATCGAAAACTCCATCGAAACCATCCGCAATAATAATTCGAAACTGATACGATTGGCCCGCCTGAACAGGAAATTGAAGCGCAATTGGTATTGTATAAGCATCGTATTGGAGAATTGTTCCCGGTGAATTATTCACATAATATTGACCATTCTGCAATTGATTTACATTATTAATGGAAATGGGAATGCTGGTACCGGGTAAATAAGCAATGTTCTGCCAACCGTTGGTGCCTGGGCCATTAATAAAAAATCCAAAAACATCGTTGAATTCTGTTCCCACAAATTCAGGATATTCTTCCGATGCAAAAACAAATTCACAAGCAATGATTGTATCGGCAAGCGGTGTGAACGTAAAATTGATACTCACAGCATCTCTGGTTGATCCATTAACCAATTGATTCAACAAATTATCGCCAGGCATACTTAAATTGGTTCCTGCAGCTGTTGAGTTGTTTGGTCCAATAGCGTTAAAAATTAATCCTGTCGTTAATAACAAGCCATAATCAAATCCTATGGTTGATGCAGTATCACTGAAATATCCAATGGATTGATCTGTTGAGCCATAAAAGGAAACATCCGTAACATTCACACAGCTACCAAAAAGGATGTTTTGTATCGACTGAACTACTGAAGGAAGCTGATTAATTTGCATAGGTCCAGTTACCTGATAATCCAATTGCTGAGAAACTACAAATTGGCAGGTTGCCGAAACGCAATCGTTGGTTGAATCACTTGTATTCAAGCAAACTTGATACGTTCCCGGTTCTGCATAACCATGACTAACCATAGTTCCGGTTGTGGTGATGTTTGTGCCGTCGCCAAAATCCCAAGTATAATTATCAGCACCGATGTATCCTGGATAAAAATTTACCACATTAGAAGCATAGGCCGAATGCTCCCAAACAAATGTAAAATTGCAGGGATTCACATTGTACACTGCATCTAAGTTTATTGTATCGCAAAAAGTAGAACTGCACGTTCCATCTAATAAAGTCAAACATGTTATATAATAAGGATTGTACGTTGTGTACACGTGCACTGGTGCGGGTTCTAAAGAAGTTGTACCATCCCCAAAATCCCAAATAAATTGTGCTTCAGAATAATTGGTAACGCTGCTTATATTGGAAAATCCAACTTCAAAACTCAAACCATTGGCTAGATTTACCATAGCTGTATATTCAAAACCGGCAGTACACAAATCGCGCGATGCCGATTCTCTCACCTTATTCAAAGCAAATGCTTTCATGTTTGCAATGGATTCACGTGAACTCTGCTGAGCAAGGCCGTTAAAAGAAATCAGCATTACTGCTGAGAAAATTTGTAAGAGTCTAAGCATTTGAATATGATTTATTTGATGAAGTAGAAATGATCATGAAGACCAAATATTACATAAAATGCCATTCAAAAACGAATGGCATTTTATGTAATATGTTTATTAGATTTTATTCCGCATTTAAAAACGGATAGCGGTAATCGGTTGGTGGAACAAAGGTTTCTTTGATTGTACGTGGAGAAACCCAACGCAATAAATTAATCATCGAACCTGCTTTATCGTTCGTACCCGAGCCACGTGCACCACCAAAAGGTTGCTGTCCAACTACGGCACCTGTGGGTTTATCGTTGACGTAAAAATTACCCGCTGCATTTCGAAGTGCGAAAGTGGCCTCATCAACGGCATAGCGATCTTGCGAAATAATGGAACCCGTTAATGCATAGATGGAAGTCTCATCAACAAGCTTCAAAGTTTCTGAAAACTTTGAAGCTTCGTATATATAAATAGTCACCACCGGACCAAAAAGCTCTTCGCACATGGTAGTGTATTTTGGATCTTTGGCAACAATAACGGTAGGAGAAATGAAATACCCTTCCGATTTATCATAGGTTCCGCCGGCTATAATCTCAACGCTTGGATCATTCTTAGCAGCATCGATGAAGGAAGCCAATTTATCAAAGGATTTTTCATCAATAACCGCATTGACAAAATTTCCAAAATCGAACGTAGGTCCCATTTTGAATGAAGCAATGTCTTTAATCAAATGCTCTTTTACCTCTGACCAAATGTTATCGGGAATGTAACAACGCGATGCCGCCGAACATTTTTGCCCTTGGTATTCAAATGCCCCACGCGAAATTGCCGTTGCAACAACTGCTGGATTTGCCGAATGATGCACCATAATAAAATCCTTACCGCCTGTTTCACCCACAATGCGCGGATACGTTTTGTAACGATGAATATTTTCGCCAATCGTTTTCCAGATATTTTGGAACACGCCCGTTGAACCAGTGAAATGAATACCTGCAAAATCTGGATGTGTGAAAATGACATTTCCAGCCGTTGGACCACTTACAAAAATTAGGTTGATAACACCATCGGGAACACCTGCCTCCTTGAAAATATCCATCAAGACATTGGCAGCATAAATCTGGGTATCGGCAGGTTTCCAAACCACCACATTGCCCATCATGGCCGCTGATGTAGGAAGATTACCCGCAATTGCCGTGAAGTTAAACGGAGTTAAGGCAAACACAAATCCTTCAAGCGGACGTTGTTCAACACGGTTCCAAATTCCAGCTGATGAATCGGGTTGTTGAGAATAAATCTGACTCATGTATTGCACATTGAAGCGCAAGAAATCAATCATTTCGCAGGATGCGTCAATTTCAGCCTGGTATGCGTTTTTCGATTGACCAAGCATGGTCGCAGCATTCAAGCGAGCGCGGTATGGACCTGCAATTAAATCGGCAGCTTTTAAGAAAATGGCCGCGCGGTTTTCCCAAGTCATCTTTTCCCAATTGGACTTCGCTGCTAAAGCCGCATCAATGGCATCTTTCACATGTTGTTCGGTACCACGCGAAAATGTTCCTAAAACATGCTTGTGCTTATGTGGTTGACGAAGTTCTATTTTGTGGTCAGTAAAAACATCCTTCCCTGCAATCACCATTGGGATATCTTTTTGCACCGACTGCAAATGATTCAGCATTGCTTTTAATTCAATACGCTCGGGACTTCCCGGAGCATAATTCTTAACCGGCTCATTGATGGCCTTGGGTAGTTGAAAAAAACCTTTTATCATTTCGAAATTTTGAGCGGCTAAGGTAAAGAAAGATGAGAAAGCGGAGAAGAAATTCTCTTGCTGAGAATCGAATTTTAAATAACTTAGCAGCAAATCAATTGGGATAAAAATGATTTCGGCTATTACCAACTATTTTGAAAAGCAGGCATTTGGAGTATGCACCTGGTTGGGAGAGAAACTCCGCATGAAATCATCTCAAATCCGACTTTTCTTTATTTACGCTTCCTTCATCACTCTTGGTTCTCCGCTGATTGTATATTTCCACATGGCGTTTATTCTGAGAATCAAAAACATCATCCAAAGCAGCCGCACCCGCGTTTGGGATCTTTAGTCCCGATAGCTATCGGGAGATGTGCTTATGTGCAGATATTGCATAATCTGTTGAAGGCATAAACGAACCCATTTTCATAATAATTCTCGGATAGAATCGAGATATATTATGATTATTTTCGATTCCATTCGAGATCTGCAAAAGAATAAAGGATTAATCCCTGAGGGATTATAGATTTATAAAATCAATAGCTATACGATACTATGCGACTCCATCGGGGTAAAAACCTATAGGATTCTCCCAAGTTTTAAAATCGTGTAATTTCAAAGTTAGGTATAGTGTAATTTCAAAGTTTGTTTAGCATTTTCTCATATTTTAATATGATTACGGAGCGAATTAGAAATTATAAATAAAGAAGGAAAAATCCAACTCAACACCTAAAGTTCGATGTGATTTCCATTTAAAATTTCCGAGTAAATCATATAATAAAAAGGACTGGTCTTGGTTTGATTTTTCTAACCTCAACCGAGGTTGCTTAATTGCAAAGGATGTTCAGGACGAGTCACGTTGACCTCACCCCTAGCCCCTCTCCCCGAGGAGAGGGGAATTGCTTCCCGGGATTTTTGAACATTTAACTTCAAATAAAATGCGACATGTGATTTATAAATACTCAAATCAGCATAATTAAACTCCCCTTTCTCCTGGTGGAGAAAGGGGT
>JBBALS010000012.1:17876-18665 GCA_040402915.1 Flavobacteriales bacterium | reverse complement strand
AACGTCAGAAAGTAATCAAACTAATGAGCGATTATGAAGCATTAAAACGCAGTGGAGGAACAGTAGCCGGACCAGGAAATGCAGCTGTATCAATGCGCAAACGCTTGGAAGAACTTCAGCAAGCATACGATGAAAGCGAAGCAGTAATTTTAGAATTGAAGGCGAAAAATCAGGAGTTAACCAATGAAAATTTCCGTTCTAAAAAGCAATTAGAAGAAAGCACTGAGCAAAATTCTAAACTTACTTCTGAAAACAGTAAACTGAATAAAACGGTTGAAATTGCAAAGCGATTAAAAACTTACGAAGTATATGCAGACGCCGTTAAGGTTTCAGGAGGAGGAACCAAAGAGAAACAAACAGACAAAGCAAAGAAAGCCGATCGTATTCGTGTTTGCTTCACAGTTTTAGATAACCAACTAGCCGATAAACAAGAAAAACTTATTTATGCTGTTATTCATGGACCAGATAAGAAAGTGTTTGTTGAAGGTGATAAATCCAAAATAACGTTGCTTAACGGCGAAGAGGTCTCTTACAGTATCAAGAAAGAGATTTTCTACGACAATAAAGTGATGCAACTTTGTATGAATTGGGAAGTTAAGCAACCCAATGTCTTAGTTGCAGGCAAATACAATGTGGAAATTTATTGCGAAGGTGTTGTAATTGGCGCATGTGATTTCACGCTGAAATAAAACAATCTGATTTTAATTGAGAGCCGTTCCTGAATTTTCATGAACGGCTTTTTTATTAATCAAATAGCTCTATGATTTTATCGCGGGTTAAAGGCTTTGG
>JBBALS010000012.1:1312-17866 GCA_040402915.1 Flavobacteriales bacterium | reverse complement strand
GTTGCGTGCCTTTTTTAGCTCGAGCGGATCGATGGTTGAAGAAAGCATGACAATTTTACACAATTCTAATACGCGTTCAGGTAATTCTGAAAATTCCTGTAAAAATTCAAAGCCATCTAAATCGGGCATCCGAATATCTAGAAAAATAATATTCGGTAATTCATTATTATCAGCTCGTTGAGTTAGAAAATCAAGTGCTTCACTAGCTGATTGAATTGCAATTACTTCTTTTGACAAACCGCTTTGTTCAACAACACGCGTATTTATAAAAACATCAATCGGGTTGTCTTCAACAATTAAAACTAAATCAACAAACTTCATTTAATTCGGATTTGAGGTTTGTTTGATACATCAATGGAAGAACAATTGTAAATGTAGTGCCTTCGTTTATTTGAGAAACAACATCGATACTACCATTCAATTTTTTTATCGTTTCTCGAACAATATATAAACCCAACCCAGAGCCTGCACTCGTGTCGGAAGTTCGATAAAACATTTCGAAAATTCTCCCAATATGCTTGTCGTTAATTCCAAGACCATTGTCTTTTATAGTAATCTGAACAAATTTGCCTTTTAAAATTGCGTCAACAATAACTTCTGGTTTCCTTGCCGGGTGTCTATAACGGATTGCATTGGCTAGTAAATTATTTAATATAATCTGTATACGATTTCGATCGCCCAAGAAAACGATTTCATTCTTAATTTGAATTTGTTCAGGAATTTTAAAATCGCTTGTTTCTAAATAACGTAAGTTGCCCATTACCTCTTCAACCAACAATTTCAATCCAATGGGTTCAATAGTAATGTCGGTTCTGTTGTTTCTAGAATAAGCTACAATATCTCGAATAGTATTGTCGAGTTTTAAGATACTTTCTTCCATTAAAGAGACCAAATGCATGGTGCCTGCATCCGAAACTTCTTCCCGCATAATATTAAGCAGCCCCAAAATGGAAGTCAAGGGGGATCGCAAATCATGAGAAGCTGAATAAACAAATCGATCTAACTCAAAATTGATTTTCTCAAGTTCAACATTTTTCTCTTGAAGTTGAGTCAAATTCGATTCAGATACACCCTTTGAATGAACAGACTCTTGAGTATAATTGAGTTCTTTTGATGGTAATCTTTTTAAAAGCGCCCCAATAATTTGAGGCAAATCTGTTGTTTCTGAATTACGAATAAGCAAATCGGCACCTTGAGTTATAGATGAAAGCAGAGTTTCGGTATCAGAGATTAAGACAAATGTGGATTGGGGTGATTGATGCCGAATTGTTCTAGCACATTCTTGCCAACTCATAAACGTAAAACCCCCAACAAAAATAGAAAGTTGAAGTCCATTCAAAAGTTCTTTTTCGAATTGCTCATTATTCGAAATCAAACAAAGTTCAACTGCCCCATTTAACGGAACAAACGCCTTTTTTAAAAGCGCTACTTCCGAACTCTCTTGATCTGAAATAAAAAGATGAAGTTGAAATGGCTGCATGAATATTATCTCTTACGAATTAACACTTTTTCTTTTAAACAGAGAAATCAAACATTCATTTAAATAGTTTTCGTATGAGCGAACTACTTACATATCGAAATTTCAATAAATGATATTGATTTCTATTGCATTGCTATGGAAATCAACGGAATGCATTTTATTTAGGAGTAGATGCGGTAGATTTCTTACGTGTGCAAGTTTCCATGTATTGCTTCTATGAAAACGGGTAACTGAACTACGCCTTCGGGTGTATTACAGGTATTATGAATGCAATCAACTCAGAACCTAAGCAAATCATCTGGAAATTCCTTCGGGAAGCGATTCTAATCATCGTTGCGGTGTTGGCATTTTCCTCTATTTCGGAAGCGCAATCTGTTTCACCTCTAACGTCAAATGGAAGCAAACGTTACCGTGTAACCGCTTACAAATTAGCAAATGCCTCGTTGAGCAGTTTGTCGAATGTTGCCGAAGCCATCCCCAATCCTACCATGTATATCCCAAGTGCATTTACACCGAACGGTGATGGGATTAACGATTTTTTTGGAGTAAAGGCAGAAGGGATTAAATCATTTAATCTCCAAATCTTCAATCGTTGGGGCGAAGTTGTTTTTGAATCGGAGAACATCTCCAATTTGTGGGATGGATCTTTTAAAGGAGAGAGAATTAAGAACACCGATGTATATGTATATCAAGTGAAAGCCACTGGGCTTAATAACAAACCACTTCCTGAAGAAAATGGAAGTGTAACATTGGTTGCTGGTGATATTAACGAACAATAAAGACGGGCTATGAAAATAAACTTCTACTTTAAAAAAATCCAATTTCAATTTCTGCTTATCTGTTTTTTAACAGGAATGGGATTTATGCTTCAGGCACAAGCTCCTGTTGCAGGATTTTCGGTAAATGCCGTTCAAGGTTGCGCCCCATTCAGTGTTAACTTCACGAATACATCAATTGGAGCAGCGTCGTATCAATGGAATTTTGGAAATGGCAATTTTTCTACACTTGCACAGCCTCAAAATGTATTTATTTCAGCAGGTAATTATACGGTTTCGCTTATCGCTACCGCTTCAAATGGTTTATCGGATACGCTTTCAATTTCAAATTATATCACGGTGCTTCCGGGACCATTAGTAAATTTTACATCTTCCTCTTTCACTGGTTGTGCAAGCCAAACGATTTTTTCATTCAACAATACTTCCACTGGTGCAGTAAGTTATTTTTGGGATTTCGGCGATGGTACATCATCACTTCAAGCAAATCCTACAAAGTATTATGATGAATCAGATACATACAATGTATCACTTCTAGCAACTAGCAATGTGGGTTGTGAAAGTGTTTATAATCTTCCGCAAGGCTTGGTTGTTAATCCGCTGCCAACTGCACAATTTTCAACTAGTCCAACAATTACATGCGACTTGAATCATGTTTTTATTTTTACACCCACCCAAACAAATGCAGCTTCTTATCTGTGGAATTTTGGAGACGGAACTACATCAACCCAAGCAAGTCCATCTAAGGTTTATGGAGTATCTGGAAATTTTACAGTCTCTCTTTATATCACCAACAGTTTTGGATGTATTGACAGTGTTTCGAAAACAAATTACGTGAAAATTCGCACTCCAGTTTTCCCGCAAATTATTGCTTCTGATTCTGCAGGGTGTAAGCCATTTACAACTACATTCTCAACAGATATTTCGAATGCAACATCTTATGCATGGAGTTTTGGTAACGGACAAACCTCAACAAATGCTAGTCAACTAACTACATTCTCAAACAGCGGAGTCTTCTCTCCTACGTTAACAGTTACCATGTCGAATGGTTGTTCTTATTCAACAACTGCAAGTAATTTAATTACTTCGTATGCCTTGCCATCTGTTAATTTTTCACTTACCAACACTTCGGGTTGCGCTCCTCTAAATGTTGCAACTCAAAATAACACAACAGGAGCATCAAGTTATTTATGGCAATTTTTTGATGGATTAACTTCAACAGATTTCCAGCCAACTCATGCGTATTTAAGTCCAGGAACTTTTAGTGTTCGATTAACAGCAACATCAGCTCAAGGTTGCGTTGCTCAACAACAGATAAATAATGCGGTTTCGGTTATTAGTCCTTCATCTGTATTTTCTGCAATCGACACAGTAGGATGTCCTCCATTTTCCATTCAATTTACCAATTCATCAGTTGGCGGAACAAATTACTTATGGAACTTCGGTGATGGTTCAACCTCAACCCAAGCGAATCCAGTTCATGTGTATCAAAATTTAGGGCAATATGATGTAACACTAATCACATCGAACAACAACGGTTGCCGCGATACACTTCAGTTAACAAATTTTGTTGATGTGATGTATCAACAAGCAACTTATACCGAGCCTCCAGCAATTTCAGGTTGCGCGCCATTCGAAGCTTCTTTTAGCTTAAACGTACAAACAGGAATGAGCTATGAATGGAATTTTGGAGATGGAAGCACTTCAAATTTATCGAATCCATCGCATGAATTTAATGAGCCGGGAACATACGTTGTTTCGCTAACTGTAAACGATGGAACGCCTTGTTCAATAATTTACACAAGCTTTCAAACGGTTATAGTTGAAGGAATTCTTCCTGAATTTATGGCAGAAGTTGGGATTTGCCCTCCCTTCCCTGTAACATTTACAGATACAACAAGCGATGCAATTTCTTGGTTATGGGATTTTGGAGATGGATCAACCTCAACGGCAGAAACACCAACGCATGTTTTCTCTAATATTAACAATCAGCATGTTGGATTAACTACAACTACAGCATCTGGATGTGTGTATTCATACGTTGGATTTAATGCCGTTAATTTTGATCCCGCTTCGGCAACATTTACAACTTCTTCTAACCCAGGCCCATTTCCAAGAACTGTTCAGTTTAACTCTACCAATCCTATCGCGACAGGTTGGTTGTGGGATTTTGGAGATGGTTCAACTTCAACCCAAGAAAATCCAGTGCATGTTTACCAGGTTGATGGTGATTACCAAGTTACTTTAACCATTCAAACAGCTGACTGTAGCGTGTCATCAAGCGGCGGGGCATTCCCTGAAAATCATGCAATTGATTTGAATTTTCAATTTGAAATTGGAGGCTCCAATCCTAATCAAGCCAATGTGCTTTTAGAACCGCTAAGAGGCTGCATTCCAATGAATGTACTTTTTCATAAGCAAGATGTATCTCACAATGTTATTCTATGGGTATTTGGTGATGGAGCTACATCGACTCAACAAACGCCACTTCATATGTATGACGAACAAGGTCTTTATACAGTATTCTACATTGCTCAAACTCCTTACGGATTAGACACTTTTCAATACAATCATTCTATTTTAGTAGGTGGAGGGCAACCCAATTTTACATTATCTCAACAAGGAACATGTGTATCTACAAATGTTCAGGTAAGTCCATTAAATGCTGGTGCACTCGAAAGTATTCTTTGGACATTTGGTGATGGCGCAACGGCAAGTTCATTCAATGCAAGTCATACTTTTTATAATGCCAACACGTCTTTTACAGTATTAATGAATGTAATGGACACATTAGGCTGCAGTTCTTCAAGTTTTCAAAGCTTTTTGGTTAGTCCTCCCGTTCCTGTCATTCAATTCCCTTCTACCGTATGCCGCGATACTGTTGATTTTACAAATAGCTTCGCTAATTTAAGTGGATTTAATTTTGAATGGAACTTTGGCGATGGAACAACATCGAACGAAGCAAATCCAAGTCATTATTACACAACAGAGGGAATGTATACAGTATCACTTACTGTTTCAACACCATCTGGATGCGAATCAACAGTCGAAGCAGACCATACAATTTTGGTAGCGATTCCTCAATCTGGTTGGTCTTTAAATGGCCCATCAGAAGGCTGCGCTCCTCTTACAACTATTCTGGTAAATACCGCAGAGGCAAGTCAGGTAGCTTGGTTTTTTTCAGATGGATCTTGGGCATTGGGGGTGTGGAATGGTTCGTCATACATTAATCCTGTTACTAAAACATTTTCCACTCCTGGTGTTTATGGTTTTTACCAACGTGTTTATAGTACACTTTTACCTGGATGTCTTTACCAAGAAAACTTCCCTAATGTGATTACTGTTCATGGAGCTGATGCTGATTTTAGTTTTACTCAAACAGGATTATGCCTTCCATTAACTGCTCAATTTACCGACTTAAGTGAAGGTGCTGTATCTTGGTTATGGGATTTTGGGAATGGAATTACTTCAACTGAACAAAATCCTACAATGAACTTTACTAGTATGCCAGGCGATTCGGTTACACTTCAAACAACAACCGCATTTGGATGTACGTCAACCATTACGAAACTTGGAATTGCCCGTTTTCAAGCGGAGGCTTCGGCTGCTTATATTGGAGCATGTAATCCACTTCCTGTTACATTTACTGCATCAATGGATGGAAACATCGATTGGCAATGGAGTTTTGGTGATGGATCTACTGGAGTTGGTTCAAATCCAAGTCACTTATATACAGCAAATGGAACATATCAAGCTTCAGTTATTGTAACCTCAACGAGCAATTGCCGCGACACTGCTTATGTTACTTTACCGATTAATGTAATTGGACCAATAGCTAATTTCTCCTCGCCAACTCCGGCTAGTTGCGCTCCTTCTGTTGTAGAATTTTTCGATAATTCAACAAGTGCAGTTTCTTGGTTGTGGGATTTTGGCGATAATACACAATCTACAATCCCGAATCCAGTTAAACTATACGATTTACCGGGTACATACTCTATTCAACTTATTGTTACCAACGCAAACGGCTGTTCAGATACATTAATTCGTCACGATTATGTTACTGTTTTAGGTCCCGCTACTTCCTTTTCAGCGTCATCTATTTCTTCTTGTGTTGGAAATGCAATTCAATTTACAGACCTATCGAATGGAGCTGTTGAGTGGGAATGGAATTTTGGAGAAGGAACAACAAGCACAGAGCAAAATCCAACGTTTTCATACGATGAAGAAGGAACATACGTAGTAACGCTTTTCTCTCAGGATACGATTGGTTGTAGCGCATTTTTTACCATTACAACTCCAATATCCGTTCATCCATATCCAGTTGCAAACTTTACAGTAAGCGACACAAGCGCTTGTACGCCGTTTGCTTTTTCAATCGATAATTTATCATCTGGCGCAGCAACATACAACTGGAATTTTGGTGATATGAATTCAAGTGCTGCTTTTGAACCATCTTATTCATATGCACATGCAGGCAGTTATTCTATCACACTTGTTTCAACAACAACTTTCGGCTGTTCAGATACTGCTAATTTTCAAGGAATGAACGCCTTACTTGTTCCAGCAGCAGGCTTAGCAATTAATGCTGTAGAAGGTTGTTTCCCATTATCAGTTAGCTATTCTAATACATCTACTTCTACTGAAAATCCAACATATAACTGGAATCTAGGAAACGGAACAATTACTTCAGAAGTAAATCCGAGTACCTTATATTCTATTCCTGGATTCTTCTCAATTCAGCTAACAGTTACAAATCAAAATGGCTGTGCCGATACATTGACAATGCCAGCAGCGGTTCAAGTTTATGATACGCTTCCAGCTCCGATTTCTCCAATTGCCCGAGTTACAGTAGAAAGTACATCTTCAGTTCTCATCGAATGGGAAGAATCTCTTGCAAATGATTTTGGTTCGTATGTGTTGCTTCGTCGCAATATTCAATCGGGTGCTTTCGAGCAAATCGCTCAAATTTTGGATCAACATACTTTATCGTATACTGAAACGGGTTTAAACACACTCGACAATGCATATTGCTATAAACTTCAAACCATCGATCGTTGTGGATACACAATTGTTCTAGACAGTTTAATCGAGCATTGCACCATCAATGTTGAGGTCGCTACACTTTTAAATAATACGATTGAGGTTACTTGGACTCCATACATTGGTAAATTGGTTTCTCAATACCGCGTTTTCAGAACAGAAGAAAACAGCAGTGTTACCGATGATCTTGGAACAGTTGCTGGTGATATCACAACATTTATTGATAGCACAGTTTTTTGTCCTTTGAAATTCAAATACGAAGTAAAAGCGGAAGCACTCAATGGTCAGTCGCACGTATTTTCTAACAGCGATTTCGATATTAGCGAACCCATTGCCAACCTATTTATAGATCAGCAAGTGAACACTTCTCGTTCTACTGTTGTCCAAAATCAAAGCATCCTTACCGAATGGCTGCGTCCGGCAATTATGGGCAATCGTGTTAATGGGTATGAAGTATACCGCTCTATCGATAATCGTGAATTTGTTCTTATTGCTACAGTTGGTCAAGACCAAACGTATTACATCGATGATGCGGTTGATGTGGATCATGTAAAATACTATTACAACATTATGGCTACCAATGCATGTGGGCTAGAAGGTAAAGAAGGCGGAGCAAGCGATAATGTTGTTTTACAAGCAGAAGCAACTGGAGATGTTTCAATAAAACTCGAATGGACTCCATACATTGGATGGGGCAACAATGGTGTGGGTTTCTATATTTTGGAAAAACAAAATGATGATGGTTCTTGGGATATTATTCAACATCTTCCTGGTAGTGTCTTGACTACTGTTGATGAAAATTAAAAACTTATTGGATTACTAATTAAAAAAATCTCATATATTGTCAGCAAAAAAGGGATCATGATCAAGTTTAAGAGCATTGTCTTGCAGCTCAAAGAAGAAGAGTTCAATGATTTGTGTCAGCAATTTGTTGAGACTAAGGCAGACAAGTATCTTAGGCTCCTGACGTTATATCGTGAGAATAAATACAACGACGAACAGATTCAAGAGATGTTAAGCGTCAACACAAGCGCTTACTACACATTGAAGTCGCGTTTGTTTGATAAGATTCAAGATTTTCTGACTAACAACATGTCGACTCCTATCATCGATTTGTTGAGAAAGGTTGCGAATATTCCAACCCTCATTTACGACACACATCGCGAAACTGCTATTGCCATCCTCACAAAACTGGAGTCGGAATTGCAGAATTACGATATGCCCTATGAATTATCGAGTGTTTATAATGCACTTAAAAAACTGCATGTAAATTCGCCGAAGTATTACGAATACACCCAGTTATACAACAAACATTTAGCGTATACCATTGCCCTCGACAAAGCCGAAGATTTACTCAACACTTTCATGCGTTCGGTAGGCGAATATTATACTTCCAGAATCAAGTCGCAGGTTGAATACCTTGGATTGATTAAGCAGGAAATGTCTCACATCTGCAACCTTTATGAATCTCATCACCTCCAGATTTATAAAGCAATTATGGATATTACATTTGCTTTATACATTCCAAATCCGGAAGCGGTTAAAGATGATGAAGCCGTCGAAGATGTTTTGGCTACAATGGAAAGGATTTTTTCCACGTACAGCAAAGACACCAACTACCAATACTTGCAATTGGTTTTCAATAATCTAGCTTTCGAATATTATCATAAACTGAATCTCTCTAAAAAAGAAGGACGTTATTTTGAGGAAGTTGACAAGAAGTTGATGTCTTTTTTATTGTTCAACCACTGCGCTTTTACTACAAAATTCCTTATCTCAAAATTGGAGCGTCACATTGAATTGGGTACAGAATCAGAGCTTTATGAGCAAAATCAAAAAGCACTCAGCAATTACGAGCCCGATAAAAACGATATTCCCAACTACATCAACTTTGCAAAATACATGGCTACTTCAGCATTTTATGCAAAGAAGTATCAAGAAGCCGTTCAAATTTTAAATGGTCTTATTAACGATGTTAGCTTTAAAAATTATCCGCATTCAGAAATTGAAATGAAACTGCTTCTCGCACTTAATTATTCTATGATAAATAAGTACGACCCAGCTACGAGTTTACTTCGAAGTGTTACGCGTAAAATCAGAGAACTCGACGATGAAATGGGGTATGAAAACGCATTGATTTTTTACAAAATCTTATCACTCCAAATGAGTTCTTCTGCTCGTCAAGTAGAACAAAAAATTGCTCAGCTTTTCTCTAAGTTTGAACTACTCAATCAGAAGTCTAACCGAATGCTTGAATACATCAAAATCGATGAGTCTTTTATTAAGTCGCTTAGTCAAGTTGTTAAACGGTAAATCCATTTTTATCTAAACAAAAAATCCCCGTCATTTTGAATGCCGGGGATTTTTTTATGGGTTATTATAATTTTATAATTTGTCCAAATGGTCTTTGCCTAAAGGCTTGTTTAAAAAAGAATAAACTCCACGAACAGCCATTGCACGCTTCTGGTCTACCGGGTTTAAAGAACTGGTTAAGAAAATAATCTTGATTTTATCGTAGATCTTTGGGCAGGACTTTCCAAATTCTTCAGCAAATTGGAAGCCGTCCATAATGGGCATGTTGATATCCAGAAAAATAATCTCAGGTATTAAATCTTCAGGTAAATGCGCTCGCTCAAAATTTGCGAGAAACTCCAAAGCACTTTTGCTGCTTGTGTGCACATAGATACGATCTGCAAAATTGCAGCCTTCAATCATCTTCTGATTAATAAAATTATCAATCTCACTGTCATCAACTAACATAACAGTTGGGTACTTGGCTTTGGGCTTTTTTAAAGTCATTGCTTTTGTGCTCTTTACAGCATTTATTTGGCGTTAAAAATAAGTGATTTTAGTTCACCTTCACCCAAAATAGGTATATTAATTCAATAATTAACAAACAACATTGTGTTTTCTAAGGGATGTAGCCTTTTTTTAGAAAAAGACTCTTACTTGAACGCCACCAATGTTAACAATTTTAATATCAGCCGACTTCCGTCCATCGTAGTTGAAATTGATTTGCATATTGTTCGACAGGGTTCGTTGATAGGTTAAACCCCAGGTGAAATTGTTCCCATTCTTCAGTCCTTCCTGCATTTCAAATGCAACGGGAGTGTTTTGAGTTCCATCAAATCGAATCAGGATAAATTTACCGTATGCTTGGAAACTCCCTTTGTTAGCAACATTGTATTTTAAATCAATTCCGGCCGTTTCAGAAATTGCCTTTTCTCCTCCGAGCGAAACGTCATTATTTTTTTCGCTGCGTTTATACAAAAACGAAATTCGAAATGCAGCATTGGGTTGATATGAGATTTTGGGCTCTATATCGACATACCGAATACGGTAATTTCGGGTTGAATAATAAGCGGTATTGCTTTCTTTTTTTCCAATGCGTGTTTCTCCGTTGAATATAAAACGCGTTCCTGGGCTCCATCGAATATGATGATTGCTGAATTTATTTTCACGCGCCTCTAATCCATTGTTCAATAAAGCTTTTGTTCCAATCTTCTGCCAATTCAAATCAAAACCAAACTTGGGATCGCTTTTATTGAAAAAGATAGTGTTACGTAATGTCTGATTCAATGTAATAAGATTGCTATCATTTATTCCTGCATGAAAAGGATTATATGCTTCTGTAATTTTGGTATTGGTAGTTCTTCCATCAAACCGCAAAGCAGATTGAGTTGAAAAACGTGCTACAAGTTTCTTTATTCCCTTGACTTGAGACCAATTTTTTGGAGCTTTTACATTCAATGCCTCATTGATAGAATTAGAGTAAACTCGAATAAAATCGGTTGTGGGTGTGAAAACGCGAATATACTTTGCTTGGTCTGGAAATGCAGAGATTTCAAACTCATTCAATTCCTTTATTCCATTGCTATTGTAATCCGTCCAGGCATATACTCCCTGTCCAGGTTGAACCTCCAGATAACTAAACTGCTTTCTGCTTTCTAAACCACTCCCAGCTTCATAAAAAGTAGAAGATTGTATGCTCGATTTCAACGCCTTTATAGATAACTCAATGCGATTTACCAAGGTGCGCTCTGGCTTCAGATTACTAAGCAACGTGTCGCGAATTTCCAAGCGTCTGAAACTGGTGCTCGTCCGAAATTGGATATTCTCGTTGGTCGATAAATCCATCGTGAATCCATAGCTCTCTGCCCAAGCATATTCTTTCAGCGATTTATTTAATACCCCTTCGTCGGTTCTTACTCGATAAAATAGACTGAACTTTCGCTTCGAAGTATCCACATTTTGAATAAATGCTTGTCGGTCGAAAAATGCATACGCGGTATTTCGAAGTGTATCTTGCTTGGAGTCGCTCAGTATATTATGCTCAAATTCGTCTTTGTAGCCCAGTTGTATCCAGCGAATATCTTTCGAAATTAAAGTGCGATGCCGGTAAAACAAAGCGTTGTTTTCATTTCCCTTTGAATCGGTTAAACTCCCATTGTAATTAAATCCGAAGCCCTTGTACTTTAGATCTGAGGTAAATGAATGCTGCGAAGCCTGAAGTTGTTCACCTTTCAAAAATGCGGTAAATAAATAATTCGCAGTTCCGATATCACTTCTGCTGATGTTTATGTTGGCTCTCGGTAAATATTCGGAAGCTGGCTGGTTTACAACTTTGGGAATGTTCCAATCGCGATCAAATTCAACATTCCGGAATCGTTCCAACGGATTGAAGTATTTGTCTATTTGCTCATAGCTCACGCTACTTACTAATTTCCAAGGCAGACTATCATTTCCAAGGTTTTTTGTGTTTTCCAATGCGACCCGAAATGCATATCCTTCATTATCGTTATTTCCACTATTCGAAAATGTATTGACATCATAATTGGAATAGGCAATTTCTGAAGTCAATTTCAATGATTTACTAAATCGATAGTCCGTGCCAAAAGTTAGAAGCTGTTTTTTGATTGGAGGAATAAGTTGCGTTTTAGCAACGTAATTCCCTTGAGGGACACCATCAATTGGAACCACCCATTTATAAACGCGACCATTTGCGACGCTATTTACCTGAACATAATCTCCTTTATTTGCACCTACATTCGTAAAGCTAGCTTTGTAAATAGCTGTTTCTGGATTACTCGAAAAAACGAGAATGTTCTGGTAAATCGCTCCATTTACCAAGGTGTCTTGTTTCGAATACAGAATTAGATCGGGCGAAAACCCAACACTATCAACCGAACTTATTAATGCATCTTGAAAATTATCTCCTGCCTCAGCCAATACCATTTTCTGATCGCTTGTTAATTGTTGCTGAAGCGGCTGATTTCGGCTGTCTTGCTCGGTGTAAATATTGATGCGCGTACTTAGTTTTCCTTGTTCAATTTCGTTGTTGAAGTAGAGAAGTGATCGTGCATAATTTCGATCCGAATATTCAAACTCCACAAAAATCCGAAGGTCTTTGGTAATCATTCGGCGCGATGTAAAGGTGAGCTCTGCCGAATTATAATCGATTACATAATCGTATTCCTGCCCTCGTTTTAACTGCTTTCCATCGACATACACTTTCTCAGAACCCGATAGAATGATAATAAACTGCTCATTGTTTGATCCTCGTAAACGATAAGGTCCTTGATTTCCCTCAACTCCTTGAATCTGATTTCTGCTAAATCGCCCGCGAGCAACTGCGGCACTAGCGCCAATTTTCACATTCGCAGGAAGGTGTTTTTTTTCATCTAGCAAAGCCGTCTTAAATCGTGTCTCAAAACTTCCTCCTTGCAATCGCTTGTTGAAATTCATGAAATAACTTTCCGGTCGGGTAATCTGAAAATCACCTACAATTAATTTCGATTTCTCATTGGATAATTGAATATACACCCGATCGAAATCCTGAAGCTGTTGCGTATTTCCGTCGGGCTGAATGGGAATATTATCGTCAGTAATAGCCGCACTAATGTCGATGTCGGAACTCAGTTTTCCGGAAAGTTGCAAATTTAGGGTTGAGTTGACAGAGAGATCCTGGTTGTTTCCTACCGAAATGCCACGTGAAATAGATCCCGATTTATTGAGTCCATCAAATTTGAGTAGGTTTTCGTTACTCTTGCTTGGGGTGTAAACAAATGGATTGTAAATACCTCGCTCTTGCGCAGTCGCTCTTCTTCGTTCTTTGTTTCGAACGGGTTCTGTGAAATTGAATGGAAATACACGAAACTGAATTTTAAAAGAGTCTTGTTGTTGGTTGGTCGCTCCTTTTTTTCGGATTAATATTCCCTCGTCTTCAAGAAGGATGTAATTTGATGTATCGCTTGTTGCTTTTAAAAACCGGAAACTTCCTTTTACAATGCTGAACGTATCTAATACAATCGTATCTCCTTGCAGCAATAATGTTTTTTTGCGCAAACTACTTGCTGATTGAGCCGAACTTTGTCCGACAAAAAGCAGAGTCATCAATAAAATCAGATATATACGCAACACATTTACCCCTTCGGGCGAAGATAGTTCAAATGAGTGTTAACGTGAAGTTTGCGAATTATATATCATACACCTTCATTTGTTAAAATGAGTTTCTGCAATTTTGATAGTGGCAATTCTCATCCTGATTGTTGTTATTTGTGAAATCAAATTTATCTTAAATGCGAATTATTACCTACAATGTAAACGGACTTCGTTCGGCGCTTAGCAAAGGACTTCTTGAATGGATGCAGGCCACACAACCCGATATGTTGTGCTTACAAGAAATTAAAAGTCAGGCCGACCAACTCGATTTGGAACTTTTTCGCAACATTGGTTATGAGCCCTATCTTTTCTCAGCTCAGAAAAAGGGCTACAGCGGAGTGGCCATTTTAACTAAGCATCAACCCGATCGAATTGTTGAAGGAATGGGCATGGAAACCTACGATTTTGAAGGGCGTTCCATTCGCTTAGATTTTGGCGATTGGTCATTATTAAGCACCTATTTCCCAAGCGGTTCTAGTGGCGACGAACGTCAAGATTTCAAAATGAAATTTTTGTCCGATTATCAAAATTACATCAACGAACTTCGCAACGAACGCCCTAATTTAATTGTATGTGGCGATTATAACATTTGTCACAAAGCAATCGATATTCACAATCCACAAAGCAATGCAAACAGCAGTGGTTTTTTACCCGAAGAACGCGACTGGATGGAGAATTTCTTAAACTCCGGATTCGTCGATTCTTTCCGTCATATTAATAAAGACCCACATCATTATACCTGGTGGAGTTTCAGATCGGGGGCACGAAGTAAAAATTTGGGCTGGCGAATCGATTATGCGTGTATTTCTGAATCGTTGAAGGAGAAATTAAAACATGCTATTATTTTGCCAGATGCAATGCACAGCGACCATTGCCCTGTTTTGATAGAGGTCGATCTTTAACTTTTCCAACGTTCTAATTGAAGAACTCTTCGTGCAAAAATATTCGCAAATAAACCCGGAACACCCTTGTTTAGCATTTTGAGTTTTACCTTTTTCTGCATGTCCACAACATTCAGATAAGGTTTTGTAAACTCTCCTTCTAAATAGCAATGCGAACAAAACCGCTCGTTTCGAGAGCCATCAGCGTTTGTTCCTCCTTTTTGGGCATCGCTTTTAATAGCATTCCGCAAGACTGACAGATTCGATAACTCATCGGCTTTCATTTTAGGATACAATTTAAAAGTAGATTATTAATCGCTGGGGTTGAAAATTATCGCATTATAAAAACGTTAAATGACGATTTCAAATCTGCATCTTTGCATTTGATGGAACGCAAGACCCTTTTTGTTGATGTGATTGTCCCCTTGTCATTACCAAGGCTTTTCACCTATCGGGTTCCCCAAATTTTGGAGCCATTCATCAAATCATTACAACGCGTTATTGTTCCATTTGGAAATAAAAAGCGATACACTGCCATTGTTCATCATGTGCATGAAACGCCACCTCGCGAATACGAAGCGCGTTATCTGGAACAAATTCTTGAAGAAGAACCAAGCATTTCGATCAAACAATTGGAATTTTGGGAATGGATGTCGGATTATTATTTGTGTCATTTAGGTGAAGTAATGCAGGCGGCTCTTCCTGCAGGATTGAAGCTCTCGAGCGAAACGGTCATTCGAGCAATAGATTCTTTAGAGAATATCGATTCTTCGCAAGTTTCCGATCGAGAATACCTGATTCTGGAAGCGCTCGACAAAGTGAAAGAGTTGAGCATTAAGGACATCGAACACATTGCCGGAATAAAAACCGTTTATCCAATTATTCGGGAAATGATGAAAAAGCGGCTCATTGCTGCCGAGGAAGAACTTCGTAATGTCTTTCGTCAACGTACCGAAACTTGGGTTCATTTGCATTCCGATTATCAAAATGAGGACGCACTTCATTTATTACTCAATCAATTAAAACGTGCTCCCAAGCAGCAAGAATTTATTCTAGCATTTTTAAGTCTGAACCCGGGGATAAATCAAAATTTCCCACCAATTAAAAGAAAGGCTCTTCTTCAAAAAACCGATTCAACCGGCTCGTCTTTAACGCAATTATTGAAAAAGGGCGTTTTTGTTTTAGAGGATATTCCTGTAAGTCGACTAATTGGTGAATCTCAAGCCGATGCACATTTTCAGTTAAGTGAAGCTCAAAATAGTGCGCTTTCGAGTATTCATGAATCCTTTGCCGAAGGTCGCCCTGCCTTGTTGCATGGTTTTACTGGAAGTGGTAAAACCGAATTGTATATTCGTTTAATTGAGGAACAAATCGAGAAAGGGAAACAGGTCTTATATATGTTGCCTGAAATTGCCCTGACTGCCCAAATTATTAACCGATTGCGAATCCATTTTGGACGAAAAGTGCAGGTGTATCATAGTCGCTTCAGTGAAAATGAACGCGTTGAGGTGTGGAATGCCGTTTTAACAGCTGATGAAGATTCGGGAATGATTATTCTAGGTGCACGATCTTCGGTTTTTCTCCCTTTCAAAGATCTTGGATTGATTATCGTTGATGAAGAACACGAAACCAGCTTTAAGCAAAACGAACCAGCGCCTCGTTACCATGGTCGTGATGCTGCTATTATGCTGGCCTCCCAATTTAAAGCAGATATCTGCTTGGGTTCTGCAACTCCATCCATCGAAAGTTATTACAATGCGCAGTCTGGTAAATACAAACTGGTGAAATTGCAAGAACGTTTTGGTGGTTCAGTGCTCCCCGAAATCATCATAAACGACCTCCGCGCCGACACCAAGCGTCGTCGAATGAAAGGCGTTTTTTCTCCCGCCTTGATTGAAGAGATGGAAGAAAGTCTGAAAAAGAAACGTCAGATTATCCT
>JBBALS010000012.1:0-1212 GCA_040402915.1 Flavobacteriales bacterium | reverse complement strand
TGGAAACCCGATCATCCTGTGTTGATTCATGTCCAGAATCACGATTATGAAACATTTTATTCCGAAGAAATAGAAGAACGAAAACGTTTCTTTTATCCACCCTTTTCGCGAATCATACATATTACATTGAAGCACGAAACCACCGATTTGTTGGATCAAGGAGCCGAACAATTAGCCAATTTCCTTCGACAAACTTTTCAATCGCGCATACTCGGTCCCGAATATCCTGCTGTTGCTCGTGTGCGCAACTTGTTCCAAAAGCGCATTCTCATGAAAATTGAACCGCAGGTTTCATTGAAAAAAGTAAAAGCGGAACTCCAAAAACAAATCGAATTTTTCTTCAAAGAATACCCACTCAAAAACTTCCGATTGGTCATTGATGTGGATCCGGTGAATTAGGAAAGATTTGTTCGGATAATCAGAATCTGTTATTCGACCTCTTGTGTCCATGCCTGAATAACGTTTACAACTTCAGCATCCGTAGACCTCTATCCCCCGGCCCCTTTCTCCTCGAGGAGAAAGGGGAGTTTGATTCTGCTAAGAGTCGCAGATCTCAAGTCCCTCGCCTTGAGGAGAGGGATTTAGGGTGAGGTCAACGTGATGACTAACTCTGATAAAATTTTACTTAAGCATCCTCGACCTCTATCCCCCAGACCAATGCCAATATGTGGTTTCTCCTCGTAGGGACTACAATGTGGCGGAATTAGATTTTATTAATCATCCTTTGACCTCACCCCCGTCCCCTCTCCGCAAGGAGAGGAGGGGAGATTCTGCTTTTTTGTGTCTATCCTCTCCACATGTCAAATTTCAGTTAAAGTAGAATGTTCAAAAATCCCGAAAAGCAATTCCCCTCTCCTCGGGGAGAGGGGCTAGGGGTGAGGTCAACGTGTAATTCTTCCAAAAGAAATATTCAACCAAGCATCTATTGCCCTCTATCCCTCAGCCCACCTAAAACATCTGATCCATTTTGAAATTACTTGCACATCAGCACATTATTTTATACTTTCGTTCTCGAAAAAATGCTCTTTTTCGAAAAATCTAATTCTAGTCTTGTGAAAAAATTCTCCTTTCTAATTGCTTCTTTGCTGTTTGCATTGTGTGTTCAAGCCCAAGCTCCACAAAAATTCTCATACCAAACGGTTGTTCGTAATGCGAGCAATCAGTTATTAATTGGACAAACGGTGGGTATTAAAATTTCCATTTTACAGGGAA
>JBBALS010000011.1:0-18747 GCA_040402915.1 Flavobacteriales bacterium | reverse complement strand
CATCGAAATCAATTGTCTTCCAACGCCCATTGCCATTGAGTTGAAGGTAATTGCTACAATTGATTGATTTATTTGGGCAAAGCCGCACTTACATTTTCTTTTTCCTAAAGCATTTCGGGCGGCACGCGCTATACGCAGTAGTCCTTTCAGGCGCTACTTGCTGCTATCGCTTTTGCGAATTTTAGTCCAACACATTTTACCCTTCAATTTTATTTTATATGAAAATCGCAAGTAGAATTCAAATAGCCAATCCCAAAAATTCTAGGGTTTTTTTTCGGGCATTCGTGTTTTGCTTTTTCCTATTAAATAAAAGTTCGGAAGCACAGAAGCATCAAATTCAAATTCCGTATCGACAAGGAAAGCTCTGGGGAATGGCCGACACAACGGGCAAAATTATCGTTGCACCCAAATACGATTACGTTGAATTTAATTCGGTAAAGAACAAGAGCAAATTCAAATTGCCAGAAGGATTTTACTACGTGGTAAAAGATTCTTTACTAGGAATTATCAGCAACAAAGAGATTATTCCCCCTGTGCATGGAATAATCGAATGTTTCGATGGCGTTCTATTTGGTGCAGCTCCTAAAAAAAATAGTAACCCTGTTTTTTACAGCTTAGAAGGAAAGTTGGTCATCAAAGATCCTTGCACTATTGAACAAGCTATTTGGTCTTGCGAAAATCCGCAAACAGGAAAGCCCGAAGTGGTCTTCATCAAATGCATTCAGCCTGATAAACTCAAAGCGATTTACTGCTATTATGTGAATGAACCAGCCAAATCGGGTTGGTTGTATAAGGACTGTATTAGCATTCGCTACAGCGTTTCAAGAAGTGACCAAACCATCTTGTTTGAACGAAAAGGAAAGGAAAATCCCAACAACGAATACATCCAAACGTTTACCTATGACTTGTCGACGAAAGTCTTCATGGAAAAGTATCTCAGCACAAACCCTAAGGTCGAAAGCGGTTACGGAGATGAAGGATACAGTAGTGGAAATTCCATGGGTTATCAGGGTAGTGAAAGAGAATATGATAATGTGCCTGTTGAGCCCGAAGAACGTTCGAATGAAGAAAGAAGTAGTTCTGCAACTCAAGTGATAAATAAATCATTCGAAATACGAAACGATTCGCTGTTTTGTCGCTACTCGTATGGTGAATTTCGAGGAGGCAGAACGCCACAATTTGTTCGATACCCTGTTACTCTTCCAGAAGGGAGCAGCAAGCCAGAAATTCTGAAGTATTTCAGTTACGTAACACTTACCGAAGGGAACACTCGTTTGTCTCGTTCCAATGCGGTATTATTTAATTACAAAGGCAAGAGAGGTTTGTTGACGGATGAAAAAATAGAACCCGTTTATCACGATTCCATTCTCTTGTTTTCGGCTGCTCAAAAAGGATTGCATCATTTCCTTGTTGGAGATAAATCGAGCGATGGTTCTTGGCGCTTGGGAACAATAGATGAAAGCGGGAAATCCCATTTACCACAAGACTTTGAACAGATCATCAATTTTGAAAACACTCCCGCCAACGCATCCTTAACTGCACCTTTCATGTATCTCATGGCGAAGAAAGACAAGCAATGGGGGCTCGTAAATGCGAATAACGAGCAACAATTACCTTTTGCTTATGATAGCATTTACTTAGCTAGGAAATCTGGCGCTACCGATTGTATGGTTCTAATGAAAAACGGGAAATATGGATTGTATTTCGATCGGGAACATAACAGCGAAAAGCGCTACCCTCGTCAGCTTTTCGAACCTCAATTCGATTATCAACCGCGCACGATAATTCACTTGAACAGGGAAAAAGCTACGGCCGATTATTTCCTGATGCTTTTAGTGGATGAAAAAGGAAGTCCCATGGGCTATGTAGATGAACACGGCCGCAAGTTTTTTAAGGATTGATTTATCCGTAAAGCACCTGAAAAGCTTCTTCTATCTTCTTCACAGGAATAACACGAATGCCAAATTTCCCGGTGTTGATGCCTTTTAAGTTATAATCCGACACGAGAATTTGCGCAAATCCCATGCGTGCTGCTTCGGCAATGCGTTGTTCTACGCGGCTCACTGGGCGAATTTCACCACTCAATCCTACTTCCCCACAAAAACAGGTCTTTGTTGGAATGGGCATGTTTAAATCCGACGAAAGAATGGCGCAAATAACACCTAAATCGATTGCAGGATCCTCAACACGAATTCCTCCGGTGATATTAAGGAACACATCCTTTTGGCCGAGTTTAAATCCGCAACGTTTTTCAATCACTGCCAAGAGCATATTTAAGCGACGTAAATCGAAGCCTGTTCCAGAGCGTTGAGGTGTTCCGTAAACTGCAGTACTTACCAATGCTTGTGTTTCTACCAACATCGGACGAGCGCCTTCCATGGTGGCCGAAATCGCAATTCCTGAAAAGGGTTCATCGAGCTGCGAAAGCAATACTTGTGAAGGATTTTCCACTTCGCGTAAACCTTCGCCCGCCATTTCGTAAATACCCATTTCGGCGGTGGAACCGAAACGATTTTTCACTGACCGCACAATGCGATACAAGTGATTGCGATCACCTTCAAACTGCAACACCACATCTACCATGTGTTCCAGAATTTTAGGTCCAGCAATTTGTCCGTCTTTAGTGATGTGTCCAATCAGCATAACCGGAGTTGAACTCTCTTTAGCAAATCGCAATAATTCCGCAGTACATTCTCTAATTTGAGAAACGCTTCCAGGTGAAGATTCGATGGTATCGGTTTGAAGTGTTTGGATCGAATCGATCACCAAAAGTTGAGGTTGAACTTGCTGAATGTGTTGGAAGATGCGCTGCATGCCTGTTTCTGCCAATACAAAGCAGTCTGGGTTTTGTATGCCAATGCGTTCGGCACGCATGCGAATTTGTTGTTCACTTTCTTCCCCTGACACATACAACACTTTGAGCTTTGTGGATTTTACGGCAACTTGCAACATCAAGGTAGACTTCCCAATTCCGGGTTCTCCACCTAGTAAAATTAAGGATCCTGGAACTAAACCCCCACCTAAAATCCGGTTGAGTTCGCTATCGCCCATGTCAATCCGAACTTCGGCATGTTGCTCTACTTCTGTAATACGAACGGGTTGAGGAGCTTTTGCCGGCAAATCACCTTTAACCCAACTTTTCTTTGCTTTATCTTTTTGAACGAGTTCTTCTGCAAAGCTATTCCATGCGCCGCAATTGGGGCATTTCCCCTGCCATTTCGGTGATTCTTGCCCGCAACTTTGACAATAGAAACTGGTTTTGATTTTGGCCATAATAAAAAAAAGCCCTCGAATGAGAGCTTGCAAAATTGAGAAATCCTATTATCTAATTTGAACGAATTCAACCAAAATTTGTCCAGACCCTATGCCTGTATCTTTATTATACACTTTTAATACCATTCGAAGAACGCCTTTCTTGAGCGTTACAATTTCCCATTCACCGTTAAATCCAATATCAAATTTCGAAATATTTAAACGATTATTTTTCGAGAATCCCCAACGACCAGTAGTACTAAATTTCTTTTCTAGGTCAGTGACTTCATACTTAATCAAATCATTGTCGGAAGTGAATTCCCATTCGTAATAAGGAAGGTCTTCAGGCAAGGCATCAAAACGCGTTTGCTTCCAAACACCAATGAGTTTATTTTCCTGATTCCCTTTGCAGGAAGCAAGAATAAGCATCAATGGCATTATTAATAGAATTAGAAAACGTTTGACAGTCATTTTAAAATACGATAGTACAAACGTATTAAAAAAAATCTGTTTTCAAACGCTAAAATCAACCTTGAATTTTTTTAAGAAAAGAAGTTGTTGAATATCCTTCTGTAAAAGAGATGATAACAATTTCACCTCCATTCGCTTCAACGTCAATTGCGCCAACAATTTCGCTGTGAGTATAATCGCCACCTTTTACTAAAAAATCGGGATTTACCAAACGAATTAAATTTAAAGGAGTATCCTCATGAAACTCAACAATAGCATCTGTAAAACGCAAAGCAGCAAGAGCCAAAGCTCGATCTTGAAATGAATTTATTGGTCTACCAGAACCTTTGAGTCTACCAACGGAAGCATCACTGTTTAATCCAATAATTAATTTACTTCCTAAATCTGCAGCCGCAGCGAGATATTCTATATGCCCACGATGTAAAATATCGAAGCATCCGTTAGTAAAAACAATTCGATTGCCTAGAAAACGCCAAAGGTTACTTTGTTTCTCAATTTTATCGCTAGAAATTACTTTCTCTTCAATGAATTCAAGCTGCGTCTTTTGCATTTTTCTTCTTTTTTTTAAGCGCTACAAGAATTACTGCAGTTACTCCAAGCATCAATGTCATTATAAATTGAGTGGAATGAACAATAGTGGCAAATACCAAACCTGGTCGGAGTTCTGATCCTGTTATCGAGTCTATAGAAGGCTTGATATCATATAATAAAAGTGCTTTTTCAACCAAATAATGAAATGCTCCAAATCCACCTTGAACAGGAGCCGTCATTCCCAATCCGCCAACCACCATCAAAAATAATCCATCGAATGCGCTTAATGCAGAAGTTGGATCATAAGCAAAAACGCAAACCCAGGTCATGACAAAATACATGGCCCAAATGAACAATGAATGAAAAATAAACTCACCCTTTCGTTTCATTTTGAAAAGCGAAATAATTCCATCAGAAAGACCTTTCAGAAATTCAGAAATACGTACAATGATTTTGTTGTTCGAATATTTTTTTAGAATCCATCGAATCATTAAAAACGAAACAATGCAAAAAACTACAAAAACAGAAATGATAAGTATCCCGAATTCATTGAATAACGATGAAATCTTATCTAATTTATCACCAAAAATCTCGGTCATGAAAAATTTACCAAATCGATCTATCTGAGAAAAAAATACAACAAGGACCAGACTTAATAGCATGATAACATCAATTACACGCTCTAAAATTACCGTTCCAATAAGTTTTGTAATTGGAATTCCATTGGTTTGATTGAGAATGCTGCAGCGAATTACCTCTCCCATCCTTGGTAAACCAATATTTGATAGATACCCAATTGCGACCCCGTTAAAGCAATCTACAAAACTGGGCGAATATCCTAATGGCTCCAACATGATTTTCCATCGAAAAGCCCTTGATGCCATGGCTACAACTCCGAAAAAGAAAGAAAGTATTACCCACTCAAAATGTGCGTGTTTAATTTCATTCCACATCCAAACGAAGTTCACATCTTTAAAAACCAAGTACAGAAGAGCTATTCCAATGGCCAGAAAAAAATAGTATTTAGTAGCTGACCAGAATTTCTTCAACATAAATTTTACTTGATTCTATTTGTTGATGTGTCTGGGAAAATTACCCAAGGAGTAAAAATTTTCGCTGATTCAAACTCCATCATTGCATACGAAATAATAATGATGACGTCTCCAACGCTTACTTTTCGAGCAGCAGGCCCGTTCATGCATATTACTCCAGAACCTCTTTCTCCTGTTATTACATATGTTTCTAAACGCTCTCCATTGTTCATGTTGAGAATTTGCACCTTTTCATTTTCGATTAGGTTTGCGGCATCCATTAAATCTTGATCGATTGTAATGCTTCCAATATAATTCAAATCGGCTTCAGTAACCGTAACCCGATGAATTTTTGATTTGAGAACTTGTATATTCATAAAACAGCGACAAACCTAATTTAAAACAATGGAATCCCCAATAATATTACTTAGTTAATTCGCAATTATCGATAAGTCTAACTGAACCAATTTTAGCAGCCACACAAGCAACAGCAGACTTTTCGTTATAATCGAATAGCGGTTTTAGTGTCTCCGAATCGGAAATCTCCAAATACTCGAGCGTAAAATCAGTGCCATCAAACGAAGCGCGGGCTTGGTTAAGTAACTCATTAAATGGTAAAATACGCCACTGTTTTTTCAATGTATTGAGCACTTTAGATATCAATGTTGCCTTTTGTCTTTCATCATTATTTAATAAAGCATTCCTTGAACTCATAGCCAATCCATCAACTTCTCTGATAATTGGACAGGCGGTAATTTTAATATTAGGATGTCTTTTGGTGGCTAGAAATCGAATGATGGCCAATTGTTGAAAATCCTTCGATCCAAAATATGCGACATTGGGTTTTATGAGTGAGAAAAATTTATCGACTATCGTAACAACACCATCAAAATGTCCTTTACGAAAACGTCCTTCCATTACTTTATCTAGTCCATCTAATGAAAAATCCAGCAAATCGTTTTTATCATTCGCATACATTTCATTTGTTGTTGGAATAAAAACAGCATCGATAGCTAATGATTCGATTAATGCTAAATCTTTTTCTTCGTTTCGAGGATACGTCTTAAAATCGGATGTTTCATTAAACTGGGTTGGATTAACGTAAATGCTTAACAAAGTGCACGTGTTCTCCATTTGTGCCAAACGAATTAAAGAAAGATGACCCTCGTGAAGGGCTCCCATTGTTGGAACAAAACCCACCGACTTCTCTTCTTTTCGGCAATTTTCCAAGAAAACTTCAAGCTCAGACACTGTTCTGAGTATAACCATACCTAATAATTTGAAGAAAATAGCAGACTTAAATATTAGTTAAATCACGCTTAATCCGCTATTTACGAATTGTGGGCGACAAAGCTAATAGAATACACTTGATTTTAACCAAATTTTTTTCTTATTTTTGTATTCTGATTTATTTTCATTGAATATGGGTTATTCATGCCGTTGTAATATTTTAGTCGGCTTACATTTTAAGAATGATTCCATAAATCTCCCATCTCACTTAATAATTGATTTGCTATGACCAAGACAAGAGTATTGTTTGTTTCGCAGGAGATTACCCCTTATTTACCAGAAACACATTTATCGAAAGTTGCCCGTGAATTGCCACAAGCCATTCAAGAACGCGGTCGCGAAATCCGAACATTTATGCCTCGATATGGTTGCATAAATGAACGCAGAAATCAATTGCATGAAGTAATTCGTTTGTCGGGAATGAATCTTATCATTGATGATAACGATCAACCATTAATCATTAAAGTTGCCTCTATTCAAGCAGCTCGTATGCAAGTTTATTTCATTGATAATGAAGAATATTTTCAACGGAAATATGTTACAACCGACAAAAACGAACAGTTCTATGCCGATAACGACGAACGCATGTTGTTTTTCTGCAAAGGTGTAATTGAAACGGTAAAAAAATTAGGCTGGTCTCCAGATGTAATTCATTGCCAAGGTTGGATGGCCGCCTTAATTCCAATTCTTATTAAACAAAATTTCAAAGACGATCCTTTGTTTGCTGAAAGTAAAGTTGTTGTTTCCTTTTATGATGATGCATTTTCATCGGATATGGACCATCGACTTGCTGAAAAATTAATGATGGATGGCATTGATTCAAAAGATGTTGAATTATTAAAAACACCAAGCTATTTGAATCTCATGAAACATGCGATTTCTTTTTCTGATGGTGTTATCATTGCTCAGGATGGCGTGTCCGATGATTTAATTAGCTTCGCTCGAAATTCTAAAAAAGCCATTCTTGATTCTTCTGCTGACGCAAATTACGCAGAATCTTATTCAACATTTTATGAAGAGGTTCTCTTGGGGGAGCCGGTCGCCGAAATGGCTGAGTAATTCTCTATTATCTTACTGATTACTTTGAAAATAAATAGCCTTATATACCCGAAAGCTTTCACGAGGAAGATTTCGGTTATCCTATTGTTAATAAGCCTTTCCTCATTTAATTGGGGATGCAAACAACCTGATTTAGGTTTGGAGGTCCAAAATCCTTCAGACGCAGTTAATTTGCTTCGCAAAGACGATTTTTCAATTAGGACTTCAATAGAGCGCGAAGATTCAGTAAAAACAGATGAATTATCACTCAACTTGCTCGGCGCATACAACGACCCATTTCTCGGTTCGATGAAAGCTGGCTTTTATTCGCAGCTTCGTCCAACAGCGAGTAACATCGATTTTGGAGAAAACTTTGTTATTGATTCTCTTGTTCTAGTTTTGCCTTTCCGAGGCTACTACGGCGATTTAACCAAGCTTAGTGGTCTACAGAAATTCTCTGTGTATCGTGTTACCGAAGATTTTACTATTGCTAATACATATTATAGTAACGATACTCTATCCGTAGACCCAACTCCAATTGGACAGACTGATTACATCGTTCCATTGCTTATAGATTCTACTATCGTTTCAGGAAAAAAAGAAGCGCCTCAACTACGAATCAAACTTCAAAATTCCTTGGGGCAAGAAATTCGCGATAATCCTTCATCACTTATTGATGGAGACGCCTTTGTTCAATTTTTTAAAGGAATATACGTCGTATCTCAAACTCGAAATACTTTAGCAGGAGAAGGGGCAATATTAGATTTCAGTCTTTCCTCGGGAGCACGAATAGACCTTTTCTATAAAAATGCTTCGAATGATAGTTTGAGGGTTTCTTTTGCAGTGAATGAAAATTGTGCAAGATTTACTCGATTCAATCATACTTATTCCAATCATATTGAAACGCTACTTTCCACACCAGCTCTAGCGGGTGAGGAAACGTATGTGCAAACAATGGCAGGTTTGAGAACGCGTATCGATATGCCTGATTTAAAATCCTGGCAAGCGGGTCGAAAAATATTGGTTAATGAAGCTCGTATTTTTGTGCCAGTCAATATTGATAAAACTGGAATTTATGCACCCAATCCGCTTCTTAATTTAATTACCAAAGGAGAAGACGGTTCGCTTCAAACCACCCCAGATTTAATTATTGGCGACTCATGGTCGGGTGGTTATTATGATGCTGTGAAACATGAATATATATTTAATGTTTCAAGGTACATTCAAGGAATTTTGAATGATTTGCTCGAAGATAGAGGACTATTTATACAGTCTACTGGTTCTGGGATTAGTTCTTTCAGAGTACCTTTGAAAGGCGGAGTTTCTGAGAATCGTCCAGTTCGAGTTGAATTACTTTATCAAATTTTATCTCAATAAATTATGTGTGGAATTGTTGCATACATGGGTGAGCGCGAAGCTTATCCAATTTTACTTAAAGGTCTTCATCGTCTCGAATACCGTGGCTATGATAGCGCGGGTGTTGCATTATTAAATCCAGGAGATGATATCCGTCTCTTCAAGTGCAAAGGAAAAGTTTCTGAGTTAGAAAAATTTGTTGAAAATAAAGATACATCAGGTCATGTTGGAGTTGGACACACACGTTGGGCTACGCATGGTATTCCAGATGATAAAAATGCACATCCGCATTTCTCTGAGTCAGGTAAATTGGTCATTATTCATAATGGAATAATTGAAAATTATGCATCACTTAAAAAAGAACTTGAAAATAGGGGCAACGTTTTTAAAAGCGATACTGACACAGAAGTTCTCATTTATTTAATTGAGAATATTCTTAAAAATGAGAAGGTAGATCTTGTTCATGCTGTTCAGATTGCCTTAACTCAAGTTGTTGGAGCTTACGCCATTGTTATTCTTTCAAAAGAGAATCCTGACTTAATGATTGGTGCTAAAAAAGGAAGTCCATTAGTAGTAGGCGTTGGTCCAAACCATGAATTTTTCATTGCTTCCGATGCAACACCTATCATTGAATATACGCGCAATGTGGTGTATTTAGATGATGAGGAAATAGTGATTTTGGAATCGGGAAAAGAAATGAAGATTAAAACGATTCGAAACCAAGATAAAACACCTTATATCCAAGCATTAGAAATGCAATTGGAAACAATCGAAAAAGGCGGTTTCGAGCATTTTATGCTGAAAGAAATATACGAGCAACCTCGATCTATTCGTGATAATATGCGCGGCCGCTTGAATATCGAGCTTGGTGAAGTAACTCTTGGTGGAATCATCGATTACCAGAGCAAGATCATGAATGCGGATCGTATCATTATCGTGGCTTGCGGTACTTCTTGGCATGCTGGTTTAGTTGGTGAATATTTATTCGAAGATTTGGCGCGTATTCCTGTTGAAGTTGAATATGCATCTGAATTCCGATATCGTAATCCAATTATTACCGAAAATGATGTAGTTATTGCAATAAGTCAGTCGGGCGAAACGGCCGATACGCTTGCTGCAATTGAGTTAGCAAAATCGAAAGGCGCAACAATTTTTGGAATTTGTAATGTTGTAGGGTCTTCTATTGCTCGTGCAACTCATGCGGGTTCATACACACACGCGGGTCCTGAAATTGGTGTTGCTTCTACCAAAGCGTTTACCGCTCAGGTTACTGTTCTTACGTTGATGGCTTTAGTTATCGCAAACAAAAAAGGAACGATAACGCAAGCAAAATATCATCAAATGCTAAATGGTCTCGATCAACTGCCTTCTAAAATAGAAGAGATGTTGAAATTAGATGATCAAATTCGTGATATCAGTGCCATTTATAAGGATGCCAATAATTTCCTCTACCTAGGAAGAAGTTATAATTTCCCAATTGCCTTAGAAGGAGCCTTAAAGTTAAAGGAGATTTCATACATACACGCCGAAGGGTATCCTGCAGCAGAAATGAAGCATGGTCCTATTGCGTTGATCGATGAGAACATGCCTGTCGTTGTTATTGCTCCTAGCAGAGGTGCTTACGAAAAGATTTTAAGTAATGTGCAAGAAGTTAAAGCTCGTGGTGGAAAAATCATCGCTATTGTAACACAAGGCGATAAAGATGTTTCTGCTCTTGCCGATCATACCATCGAAATTCCAGATGTTGAAGAAGAATTAACACCTCTTATGAGTGTTATTCCATTACAGTTATTAGCATACCATATCGCAATCATGAGAGGTTGTAATGTTGATCAGCCACGTAATTTAGCGAAGTCGGTGACTGTGGAGTAATTGAAATCTAAAGCATAAAAAAAGCCCGATAATACTACTTATCGGGCTTTTTTATGTCTAAAACTAGACGGTCATAATTTCTTTCTCTTTAGCTTCAAGATGCTTATCTGTCTTGGCAATATAAGCATCTGTAAGTTGTTGGATTTTAACTTCTGAATCTTTTGCAACGTCCTCCGCAAGTCCATCTTTCACTAATTTACGGATGGCTTCATTAGCATCACGACGAACATTACGAATACTAACTTTGGCATTTTCTGCTTCCCCTTTCGACTGCTTTACTAAGTTTAAACGTCTTTCTTCTGTAACAGGTGGGATGTTTAATCGAATCATAATACCATCATTTTGTGGCGTTAGTCCGATATTTGAACCAAAAATTGCTTTCTCAATAGGCCCAAGCATTTGCTTCTCCCAAGGTTGAACCGCTAGAGTTCGTGCATCAGGTGTATTAATATTTGCTACTTGACTCAAAGGTGTATTTGTACCATAATAATCAACATAGATACCTTCCAACATTGCTGGGCTTGCCTTACCTGCACGAATTTTCGACAATTCGGCGTCAAGATGAGAAATTGCTTTTTCCATCAATGTGGTAGCAGCATCAATTTGTGGCTTTACGAGTTCGTTCATGACTTAATATTTAATCGAATGCAAATAAACAAGATTTAAAGAGGATTTTCAAGTGCTTTAGAATTCTACTAAAGTCCCAACGTTTTCACCAGCGATTAAACGCTTCAAATTCCCAGGTTCATCCATGTTAAATACGATGATTGGTAGCTTGTTGTCATTACACAGCGTGAATGCTGTCATATCCATTACGTTCAGCCCTTTTTCGTAAACTTCGGTAAATGAAATAACATCGTATTTAACAGCTGAAGGATCTTTTTCAGGGTCTGCAGTATATATTCCATCCACACGAGTACCCTTTAAAATGACATCCGCTTCAATCTCAATTGCACGAAGTGTTGCTGCTGTGTCTGTAGTAAAATAAGGGTTTCCTGTTCCAGCACCAAAAATTACAACTCGTCCTTTTTCAAGATGTCTCACAGCTTTTCGACGGATAAAAGGTTCGCAAATTTGTTCCATCTTAATTGCACTTTGAAGCCGCGTTTGAACTCCAATTTCTTCAAGTGCCGATTGAAGTGCCATGCTGTTTATTACTGTAGCGAGCATTCCCATATAATCGCCTTGTACACGATCCATTCCACCTTCTGCTGCCTGAATTCCACGAAAAATATTTCCGCCGCCTATGACAATGCCAATTTCGACACCAGCCGCTTGAATGTCTTTTATTTCCTGAGCATATTGTGAAATACGATCATGGTCAATACCAAAATTCTTTTTCCCCATAAGGGATTCGCCACTTAATTTCAGGAGTATACGTTTATATTTCATTGCTTTTATATTCTACTATCCAAAAAAAATCCCGCTACGAAGAACGGGATTAAAGAACAAAAAAAAGAGAGAATAAATTCTCTCTTTTTAAAATATTAATTAGCTACCAAGTGCATGACGCTTAAAAGCAGTCACGATTAAATCTTTATCAATCGATTGAACATACTGACGAACAGTCATTTTGTTGTCTTTAATAAATTCTTGGTTTAGAAGCGTATTGTCTTTATAAAATTTACCAAGTTTTCCAGCAGCAATTTTTTCAACCATTTCTTCTGGTTTGCCTTCTGCACGGATTTGCTCACGAGCTATATCTAATTCACGTTCAAGTGTACTTGAATCAACATCGTCTTTATCGACAGCTACAGGACCCATTGCAGCTGTTTGCATAGATACATCTTTTGCAACTGCTTCAATTCCTGCAACACCGGCTTTGTTGAAAGCAACAATAGTTGCTAAACGGAAACCAGGGTGATTGTATGCAGTAACAAAAGGAGCTTCGAGTTGAGAATAATGAAGTTCCATTCTCTCACCAATTTTACCTACTTGTTCATTGATTCGCTCGCTAATTGGAAGACCATCGAATGAAGAAGCTAAAAGAGCCTCAACATCTGCAGGATTTGTATTCAAAGCGATGTCAGAAATTTTTGTAGTAAAATCAATAAAATCTTGATTCTTTGCAACGAAATCAGTTTCGCAGTTTAAAACAATTAATACACCACGAGAGTTATCGGAATTAACGCGAGCAATTACTACACCTTCGTTAGCATCACGATCAGCACGATTTCCAGCTACTTTTTGACCTTTTTTACGAAGGAAATCTACAGCCGCTTCGAAATCACCATTTGCTTCGGTGAGTGCTTTTTTGCAGTCCATCATTCCTGCGCCGGTCATTTGACGTAGTTTATTTACATCACCAGCAGTAATTGCTACAGTTGACATGATATTTTTATTTTCAGGTTTATGAATATTAATCTTTAGCTTCTTCGGTTGAAGCTGCTACTTCTGCTTTTTTGCTTTCCTCATCATCTCCCTTTTCTTTCTCCTGCTTGCGTTCGCTTAGTCCTTCTTGAACAGCGCCAACAATAACATTCATAATCAAAGAGATTGCTTTCGCTGCATCGTCATTCGCAGGAATTGGATAATCAACAAGATTCGGATTTGAGTTGGTATCAACAATAGCGAATGTTGGAATATTCAATCTGCGAGCTTCAGCAACAGCGATATGTTCTTTCGAAATATCGATAATGAATAAAGCAGCAGGAAGACGACTCATATCAGTGATTGATCCAAATTGAGTTTCCAATTTTTCACGTTCACGTGTGATAGTCAGTTTTTCTTTCTTAGATATGGTTTCGTAAGTACCATCAGAGGCCATTTTATCAATGGTTGCCATTTTCTTAACAGCTTTACGGATTGTCGCAAAGTTGGTAAGCATTCCACCTGGCCAACGCTCAGTAACGTAAGGCATGTTTACCTTTTTTACTGTTTCAGATACAATTTCTTTAGCTTGCTTTTTAGTTGCAACGAAAAGAATTTTTTTACCTGATTTCGCAATTTGCTTAAGTGCAGCAGCAGCTTCTTCAAGCTTAACTAACGTCTTATTTAAGTCGATTACGTGAATTCCATTGCGTTCCATGAAAATGTAAGGAGCCATGTTTGGATTCCATTTGCTTTTTAGGTGACCGAAGTGCACTCCGGCCTCCAGAAGTTGATCAGTTGATACTCTTGACATAGTGATTCGAGGGACGGATGATTAACGTTTACTGAACTGGAAGCGTTTACGGGCTTTCTTCTGACCTGGTTTTTTACGTTCAACCATACGAGGGTCACGTGTTACCAAACCATTTGTACGAAGTGCAGGTTTATTTGCAGGATCAAGCTCAACAAGAGCTTTTGCAATTGCAAGACTCAAAGCACCAGCTTGACCGGTAATTCCTCCGCCTTGAATATTTGCAGTAACATCAAATTTACCTTCATGTTCGGTAACAAGAAATGGCTGATTTACTTTTCCACGCAATGTTGGAACTGTAAAATAATCAGAAATATCGCGTTTGTTGATAGTGATTTTTCCTGTTCCTGGCTTAAGATAAACACGGGCTACTGCCGTTTTTCTTCTACCGCTTGTATTAATTACTTCCATTATCGTAGATCGTTAATGTTGATAGTTTTTGGTTGCTGAGCTGCATGTGGATGCTCGTTTCCAACGTACACGAAAAGATTGCCAAATAAAGCACGTCCTAATTTTGTTTTAGGAAGCATTCCTTTTACCGCTTTTTCGATAATAAGCCCTGGCTTTTTATTTAGCAATTCTCGCGGAGTTTGAAAACGCTGCCCACCCGGATATCCGGTGTAACGCGTGTAAATCTTCTCATCCGTTTTATTTCCGGAAAGAACGATCTTCTCTGCATTAATAATAATTACATTATCACCACAATCAACGTGCGGTGTGTAATTTGGCTTTTTCTTGCCACGAATTAACATAGCTACTTGCGAACTTAATCGTCCAAGTATCATGTTCTCGGCATCTATCAGTACCCAATCTTTGGTTACTGTAGCTTTGTTGGCCGAAACTGTTTTATAACTTAATGTATCCAATGTTTCTTAGTATTTAAGAATACGATTTTTCCAAACGGGCTGCAAAGATAGGAATTGAATCCTTATGAGCAAATATATTCAGCAGTAAATTTCAAACATATTTATTAAACAGTTGAAATATTTCTGAAATGCCCTATAATTAACACATTCGGAAATTGAAAACTTTCAAACTGTTTGGCGAATATAATCAATCTTATTGAATAAGTAGATTGCATCCACGTACATCGCTGTTGTCGAAACGGCCAATTACATCAAATAAACCATCTCCCCAAACAATTCCTAAATCCTGTGTTGCGATAAATGAACAGGAGTCCAAATTAGCCAAGTCAATCACATTAATTCCGCCCCTCGCTCCAATCTTACCTGATTCAAAAGGGTCATTAATTTCCCGAATTCTTATCGACATCCAGGGCGGACAGCTAAATTTTCCCGAATCGTCCATCCATGCCTGGCTTAATAATTCAGTCATTCCATATTCGCTGTGTACTTTATTTACAGGCCAATTACTTTGAATGGTTTCGTGGAGATCTTGCCGTATCATTTCTCTTTTTCGTCCTTTCATTCCTCCCGTTTCCACGACAATTAAATTCTCCCAAGCGGGTGGATTTAATTCAGAAAAATCAATTAATGCGAAACTTACTCCAATCAACCAAACCTTTTCATTTTTTACTTTGAGTGATTCTAGTAATGATGCTAATTCGGAATAGTTGTTCAGAAAAAAACCACTTTCTGGCCGGCCTGATTTTTCAATTAAACCCTGAGTCATGAATACAAGTGAAGAGTCTTGCCGTTCGAGATAGGAAGGGAGTAATCCAAGAATAATATAATCGGATACATTTCCGTATTGCATTTCAAAACATCGTAGGTAACTTTCTTTATATAATGTGAGTTCTGCAACTTGGTGAGCGGATGTGTCTTTGCCCGTTGTTCCCGAACTTCTAAACGTGATTTCTTCCATCATGTTCGAATTGAAAATGGATTGCTCCTTGAAAAATTGAATAGGCAAAAACGGAATATCCTTAGAGCTTTTTATTTTTTCTAAGTCGATATTTAATGCCTTCAACCAAGATGTATAAACAGGAATGTATTCAGCTTGGTAGTGAAAAACACGCAAACACATTTCTTCGAAATCTTCTGGGGAAGAGATTTCGAAAATAGAATTTCGGAGTGGGGTTCGTTCGTTTTGAAACACGATGCAAAAATGCAATATCTTCGTGAGATGTTTTGCAGGTCAAATTTACATCAGCTCATTTTAGTACTGCTATCTGTATTGATTTTTTCTTGTAAAAAAGACAAACAGTTTCCGAAAGAGCCTTTCATAGAATTTAAAGAGTTTTCTCAGATTCGTGATATTAACGGAAAAGACTCTGTTGGCAATTTACATCTGTATTTTACCGATGGAGATGGAGATTTTGGTTTGAGTCCTGCCGATACGTTCGCTCCATTTAATCGTGGATCTAAGTATTACTACAATTTTTTCATCAACTATTATGAAAAACAAAATGGGATTTGGATCCGAATTGTCAATCCTGCAATTACACCCGGAGGCGATACGCTTGCGAATCACAGTAGAATTCCAAATTTAACTCCCGCAGGACAAAACAAAACGCTTGAAGGTGATATATATATGTCCCTTTTTACCAACAATCCATTTTCGACTTTCGATACAATTCGATATGAAGTTACTATTTCGGATCGATCATTAAATACGAGCAATCAGATTCAAACTCCCGAAATTATCCTTTCTAAATAGAGATTTATTTACTTAGCTGAAATTATAGAATTCTCGACTTCTCTCCTTTTTTTGGATTAATTGGAACCTTATAGCGCGCTTTGTGTTACATTTGTACGCTTATTTAGAACGGTTTTAAACAAGCCATTGATTTTGAACAATATGCTAAGTATTCGCAATTTATTTGCTGGAATCGAGGATAAAGAAATTCTCAAAGGATTTAATTTAGATGTTAAAGCGGGTGAGGTTCATGCTATTATGGGACCGAATGGTTCTGGAAAATCTACATTAGCATCAGTTCTTGCTGGCCGAGAAGAATATCAGGTGCGTTCGGGTGAGATTATTTTTGAAGGGAAAGATTTACTTGAAATGCCTCCTGAAGATCGTGCTCGCGAAGGAATCTTTTTAGCTTTTCAATATCCGGTTGAAATACCTGGCGTAAGTATTACCAATTTCCTGAAAACAGCTATCGCAGAACAGCGCGAATACAAAGGACTTCCTCCAATTGAGCCCAAAGAATTTCTTCAAATGATGAAGGAAAAGAAGGCCATTGTAGAAATCGATACCAATCTAACAAATCGTTCGGTGAATGAAGGGTTTTCGGGTGGAGAGAAAAAGCGAAATGAGATTTTTCAAATGGCCATGCTTAATCCTAAATTGGCCATTTTGGATGAAACGGATTCTGGGTTGGATATTGATGCTTTACGTGTTGTCGCAAATGGTGTAACTCAGTTAAAATCACCTGATAATGCGTGTATTGTAATTACTCATTACCAACGATTACTCGATTATATAGTTCCTGATTTTGTGCATGTAATGTATGAAGGACGCATCGTGAAATCGGGCGGAAAGGAATTGGCTTTGGAGCTCGAAGAAAAGGGTTACGACTGGATTAAGAAGGAACTTGCTATTTAATATATCTTTTCATGTCTGAAATTATCGAAGGCATTTCATTAAGTGATAAATTTTTGGGAATTTTCTCAAAGAAAATAGACACGCACTTTCCTATGAATTCTGCAATAAAGAATCTAAAAGAAGCTGCTAGTTTGGCGTTTTCTAGAATGGGCTTCCCATCCAAGAAACATGAGGAATATCGGTATTTGAAATTAGATTCATACCTGAATGCGACATTCAAGGATTCATTCGAAACAGATCCGATTCAAATCGACTCGCAATTATTAAATCATGCGCTTGTGCTTCAGGATGCATATCGTGTTGTGCTCATCAATGGAATTTTCTCTAGTACATATTCCGATTTATCTGGATTACCTCACACCATTGAGATAAAAAGTCTTGCCAATGCTATTCAGTCTAACAATGCGGCTGTTTTAGCTTATCTTGGAACCTTAGCCGATGTTGAATCGGATGCTTTTATTGCGAGTAATTCACTTGCTTTTTCAGACGGCCTCTTTTGTCATGTTTCGGAAAACACACTACTCGAAAAACCAATTCAGATTATTCACATTCAGTCTAATTTAGAACAGACAAATACTCATTCAAGGATATTGTTTGTGGCTGAAAAATCATCACAATGCCAAGTTGTACAAACGTTTTTATCATCAAATAATTCAGGAGCGTCTTTACAAAATACAGTTTCCGAAATTCTTGTTGAAGAAAACTCGAATGTTGATTGGACCACTTTTCAAGCAGAAGAACAATCCGCTGGATTAATTAACACCACCGAAGCGCATGTAAAGCATGCGGGTATTTTTAAAATAGTTACCATTACCTTGGGTGCCGACTTAGTGCGCAACAACCTCAATATTGTTTTGGATTCTCCTAAATGTGAAGCGCATCTATACGGATATTATCATCCTATTCATAATCAAGTATTCGATAATCACACCTTAGTAGATCATCGCTTTCCACGTTGCGAGAGCAATGAACTTTATAAAGGTGTAATCGATAATAAAGCAACTGCCATTTTTAATGGTAAAGTGTATGTCCGCAAGGATGCCCAAAAAACGAATGCGTATCAAAGCAACAAGAATATTTTACTTAGTGATGAGGCAACCATCAATACAAAGCCACAATTGGAAATTTATGCCGATGATGTAAAATGTTCGCATGGCTCTTCAACAGGAATTCTAGATCCAGAGCAAGTATTTTATTTGCGATCGAGAGGAATTTCATTGGACAAAGCTCGCTCGCTTCTCTTGACTGCTTATGCTTCCGAAATAGTGGAGC
>JBBALS010000010.1:5056-19903 GCA_040402915.1 Flavobacteriales bacterium | reverse complement strand
GGTTACAGGTACATGTCTCTCCGAAACTGGTAACAATGTAATTTGTGTTGACATTGACCACGTAAAAATCGCTAATCTTAAAAAAGGAAAAATTCCTATTTACGAACCTCAGTTGGATGTTGTTTTTGAACGTAACTTAAAACAAGGACGTTTGCATTTCACAACCGATTTGAAAGAAGCTGTAGATGCTTCTGAATTAATTTTTCTTGCGCTACCAACACCTCCAGGAGAAGATGGTTCTGCCGACCTTTCTTATATTTTAGGTGTTTCTAACGATATTGGATATCTCTTAAACGATTCGTATAAAATCATCATTGATAAAAGTACTGTGCCTGTCGGAACAGCCGAAAAAGTTCACAAAGCAATTGCAAAAAATGCCAAAGCAGAATTTGATGTTGTTTCTAATCCTGAATTTTTACGTGAAGGTTTTGCTGTAGAAGATTTCATGAAGCCCGATCGAGTAGTTATTGGAACCTCTTCAAGTCGTGCTCGCAAAATCATGGAGGAATTGTATTTGCCTTTTGTTCGCCAGGGAAATCCAATCATTTTCATGGATGAGCGTTCGGCGGAACTTACCAAATATGCAGCAAATTCATTCTTGGCAACCAAGATTTCTTTCATGAACGAGATAGCCAATTTATGCGAATTGCTGGGTGCTGATGTCGATCAAGTTCGAATGGGAATTGGTTCGGATGAGCGCATTGGAAAACGGTTTTTATTTCCAGGGATTGGTTACGGAGGAAGTTGCTTTCCGAAAGATGTTCAAGCTTTGGTTAAATCATCGAAAGATGTTGATTATACCTTTAGCATTTTGAACTCGGTGATGGAAGTCAATGAGCGTCAAAAAACCATCTTATTACCGAAAATCAAGAAGTTTTTCAATAACGATTTAAGCGGAAGGCATATTGCCATTTGGGGATTGGCATTTAAACCCGACACCGACGATATTCGCGAAGCACCTGCTTTGTATATTATCGATGAGCTTTTAGCTGCGGGTGCAACTGTTTCTGCGTACGATCCAGAAGCCATGCCGAATGTGAAGAAACTTGGCAAAAAAGTGGATTTCGCAAAAGGGCAGTACGAAGCGCTCGAAAATGCAGATGCATTAGTCATTTGTACAGAATGGGCCGCTTTCCGCACTCCCGATTTTACCCGTATGTTAAACGAAATTAAATCGAAGGTGATATTCGACGGTCGTAATTTGTACTCAAACGATCAAATAAAAAAAATAGGACTCAACTATTTCAGTATAGGTCGTAAATCTGTTCGCAAATCAAAATGAAACACGATATTAAAGGAAAACGCGTATTAGTAACTGGTGCAGCTGGATTCTTGGGTTCACATTTATGTGATCGCTTTATGGCTGAGGGTTGCTATGTAGTTGGAATGGACAATCTGATTACTGGGAGTCTTCAGAATATTGAACATCTTTTTAAAGAAGAGCGTTTCGAATTCTATCATCATGATGTTTCGAAATTCGTCTTTGTTCCCGGAAACATCGATTACATCTTACATTTTGCTTCGCCGGCAAGTCCAATCGATTATCTCAAAATCCCAATTCAAACTTTGAAAGTGGGTTCTTTGGGAACACATAATTTGCTTGGATTAGCACGTGTTAAAAAAGCGCGAATGATTATTGCTTCCACATCGGAAGTGTATGGCGATCCTACCATTCATCCTCAAACGGAAGAATATTGGGGAAATGTAAATCCCATTGGACCGCGTGGTGTTTACGATGAAGCAAAGCGTTTTCAAGAAGCAATCACCATGGCTTACCATACTTTTCATGGTTTAGAAACACGCATCGTGCGCATCTTTAATACATACGGGCCACGTATGCGTTTGAACGATGGTCGCGCCTTGCCAGCATTTATGGGGCAAGCTTTACGTGGAGAAGACATTACCGTATTTGGCGATGGAAGCCAAACCCGTTCGTTTTGTTATGTTGATGATTTGGTGGAAGGTATTTACCGACTTTTATTAAGCGACTATGCATATCCAGTTAACATTGGAAATCCAGATGAAATTAGCATTCGTGATTTTGCAGAAGAGATCATTAAGTTAACAGGCACTGACCAGAAAATTGTATACAAGCCATTGCCTCAAGACGATCCGAAACAACGTCAACCCGATATTACAAAAGCTCGAGAGATTTTAAATTGGGAACCGAAAATTGCCCGAAGCGAGGGCATGAAACACACTTGGAATTACTTTAAATCGCTTCCTGAATACATCATAACCCCAAGAGAATTTACATCCGCTTAACTATGTCGCAAGATTATTACGCTCACCCAACAGCTATAATTGATGAAGGTTGCAACATTGGATCAGGAACGAAAATTTGGCATTTCGCTCATGTAATGCCCAACTGTTCACTTGGCGAAAATTGCAACCTCGGACAAAATGTGGTAATCTCACCGCAAGTTGTTTTGGGGAATAATGTAAAAGTACAAAACAACGTATCTATCTATACAGGAGTTATTTGCGACGACGATGTATTCCTTGGACCTTCCATGGTTTTTACAAATGTGATTAATCCACGAAGTGCAGTGAATCGCCGCGATCAGTATTTGAAAACGCATGTGGGTAAAGGTGCTTCTATTGGAGCAAATGCAACCATTGTTTGTGGTCACGATATCGGTGAATATGCATTTATAGGTGCTGGCGCAGTTGTTACCAAAACGGTTCCTGCTTTTGCACTAGTTATTGGAAATCCCGCTCGTCAAACGGGATGGATGAGTACATTTGGACATAAATTAAAATTTGACGAACAGGGCTTTGCCAAGTGTCCCGAAAGTGAAGAACGCTATCAATTGCAAAATGGGAAAGTCATTAATCTCGGAAAGTCATGATAATAGGCGATAAAGTGAAATTTGCTGTCATCGGTGCTGGCCATATTGGAAAGCGTCATGCTGAAATGATTATGCGTAATCCCGATGCTGAGTTGGTTGCCATATCAGATATTCTACCCGCAGAAAAATTGGGTTTGGAAAATTATCCGGTTCCGTATTTTAATTCTGCAGAAGCTCTATTTGATTCTGGATTAGAATTCGATGTGGTGAATGTTTGTTCGCCCAATGGCTTACATGCATCCCATTCCATTCTTGCACTAGAAAATAAAAAACACATTGTGTGTGAAAAGCCGATGGGTCTATCTAAAGCAGAATGTGAGCAAGTTATATATACCGCTCTGCGCGTTTCTCGTCAGGTTTTTTGTGTCATGCAAAACCGATATTCTCCACCATCTGTCTGGATTAAGGATGTTATCGAAAAGCAATTACTCGGTGACATATACATGGTTCAATTAAACTGCTATTGGAACCGCGACGAACGTTATTATAAAAAAGATACTTGGAAAGGTTCGGCCGATTTAGACGGAGGTACTTTATTCACTCAATTTAGTCACTTCATCGATATCATGTTTTGGCTTTTCGGCGACATCAAAGATATTCAAGGTAAGTTTAATGATTTCAATCACGCCGACTTAACCGCTTTTGAAGATTCAGGATTGGTTTCATTCAATTTTGTGAATGGAGGGATGGGATCTTTGAATTATTCAACATCTGTTTGGGATCAGAATCTCGAGAGTTCCATTACCATCATTGGCAAAAAAGGAAGTATCAAAATCGGTGGACAATACATGAATGAAGTAGAACATTGCCATATCGAAAATTATCAAATACCTGAATTAGCGCCTGCAAATCCGGCCAACGATTACGGCCATTACAAAGGGTCTGCAGCCAATCACCATTACGTTATTCAAAACGTAATAGATACGCTTAAAGGCAGAACTAGTGCAACTACAAATGCTCTGGAAGGACTAAAGGTGGTGGAAATTATTGAACGTATTTACGAATTAAGAACATTAAAGAAATAATAATGAGTTCTATCTATCAAAATTTAATAGAGAAAAACGATTCCCTTGCTGTAGTTGGTTTGGGATATGTTGGATTGCCAATTGCACTTGAATTTGCTCGAAATATTCAGGTAATTGGATTTGATATCAATGCTGAACGCGTTGAGAAAATGAAAAACCGAATCGATCCCAGTGAGGAATTAACTCCCGAAGAATTCGATGGTTGCGACATTACTTTTACCGCCGACCCTTCTGTGTTAAGAACTGCTAAGTTTTTTATTGTTGCTGTTCCAACTCCTATCGATGAGCATAATTTACCTGATTTAAAACCCTTACTTTCTGCAACGCGTTCGGTTGCTGCCGCATTAAAGCAAGGCGATTATGTGGTTTATGAATCAACAGTATATCCAGGATGTACCGAAGAAGATTGTATTCCACTATTGGAAGAACTCTCAGGTTTGAAATTCAATGTGGACTTCAAGGTTGGATATTCACCAGAACGTATCAATCCAGGAGATCGCGAGCACACATTGTCGAAGATCATAAAGGTGGTGAGTGGATGCGATGCCGATTCTCTCGATAATATTGCCAAAACCTACGAGATTGTTGTAAAAGCGGGTGTTCACCGTGCTGCTTCAATTAAAGTTGCAGAAGCTGCTAAGATCATTGAAAATACTCAACGCGATTTAAATATCGCACTGATGAACGAGCTTTCGATGATTTTTGGTCAGATGGGAATCAATACCTACGATGTTCTTGAAGCAGCTGGCACAAAATGGAATTTCTTGCGATTTATGCCAGGTTTGGTAGGTGGTCATTGTATTGGTGTAGATCCTTATTATTTAACATACAAAGCTAAAGAAGTTGGTCATAACGCACAGGTAATTCTTGCGGGACGTGCAGTGAACGATGCAATGGGCGCTTATGTTGCCGGAAAAGTGGTGAAGAAGATGGTGGCTCAAGGTGTCGATATCGCAAAAGGACGCGTATTGGTTATGGGAGCAACATTCAAAGAAAATGTATCGGATATTCGAAATTCAAAAGTTGCCGATGTTGTTCGCGAGTTTATTGAATTTGGAGTTCATGTCGATATTATAGATCCTCATGCAAGTTCAAAGGAATTTCATCACGAATACGGATACGAAATTGCAGGAAAAGCCCAAGGTCCTTACGATGCCATTGTTGTTGCAGTGAATCACAACGATTATATTGGTTTACCAGAATCTCATTTCACCAATCTCCTTACACCTAAAGGAATTGTAGCAGATATTAAAGGGGTGTACAGAGGAAAATTAACCAACGTTAAATACTGGAGTCTTTAGTAATGAACGGTTCAAAACCATGTATTTTAGTAACTGGAGGCACGGGCTATATTGGTTCGCATACGGTTGTTGCATTAATTGAGCAAGGTTTTGATGTTGTTATTGCAGATAATTTATGCAATTCGGAACTTTTTATTCTTGATCGAATTGAAGAAATCTCAGGTGTTCGCCCACGATTCTATCAAGTTGAATTATGTAATGTATCGGAAATTGAATCGCTTTTTGTTCAAGAGAAATCAATCAAAGCAGTCATTCAATTTGCCGCATTAAAAGCGGTTGGTGATTCGGTTAATGCTCCGCTCGCATACTATAAAAATAACCTTGCCTCATTGATTTCATTGTTGGAAGCCATGCAACATGCTTCTGTGAAACATTTAGTTTTTTCTTCAAGTTGCACGGTTTACGGTGAACCCGATCATTTACCTGTGACAGAAAGTACGCCCATAAAATCGGCACTTTCTCCTTATGGTAATACCAAACAAATTGGGGAAGAAATCCTTGTCGATCATACAAAAGCAAGTGATACTTCCTGCATAGCATTGCGTTATTTCAATCCAGTAGGAGCACATAGTTCTGCCCTTATCGGCGAATTACCTATTGGGACGCCCAACAATTTAGTGCCTTTCATAACACAATCTGCAATTGGGAAATTAGGTCCATTGCGGGTTTTTGGAAATGACTATAATACACCTGACGGAACCTGCATTCGCGATTATATTCATGTTGAAGATGTCGCTTCTGCTCATGTTGCCGCTATGAATCGTATGTTAAATAAGGAACAAAAAGATTCCTTCGAAGTCTTTAACATTGGAACCGGAAATGGAAATACTGTGCTCGAAGTCATTCAGGCATTTGAATTATCAACGGGTATGAATTTAAACTATTCAAACTGCGATAGGCGAGAAGGTGACATTGAAAAGGTATATGCTGACACTTCGCGTTCGAATCAGATTTTGGGTTGGAAAGCAGAAAAAACACTCCTTGAGATGATGGCTTCTGCTTGGGCTTGGGAAAAACAATTATCGAATACCATAAAATAAACATGGAACATAAAAAACTTCTTATAACTGGAGGTGCTGGTTTTATTGGCTCGCACGTGGTTCGTCGTTTTGTGAAAAATTACCCGAATTGCGAAATCTACAATCTCGATAAATTAACGTACGCAGGTAATTTAATGAACCTCAAAGACATCGAGGATTTACCAAATTATCATTTTGTTAAAGGTGATATCGTTGACGATACTTTTTTAATTGAACTTTTCAATCAACTTCAATTCGATGGGGTTGTGCATCTTGCTGCCGAATCGCATGTGGATCGCTCAATCAGTAACCCAACAGAATTTATTCGTACCAATGTGTTGGGTACAGTTAATCTTCTAAATGCGGCTTTGAGTATTTGGAAAGGAAACATGGAAGGCAAGCGTTTTTACCATATTTCTACGGATGAAGTTTACGGATCTTTAGGTGATACTGGATTCTTCACGGAAGACACAAAATACGACCCGCGTTCGCCATATTCTTCCTCTAAAGCAAGTAGTGATCATTTGGTTCGGGCGTATTTCCATACGTTTAACCTGCCTGTAGTGATTTCAAATTGCTCTAATAATTACGGCTCATTTCATTTTCCTGAAAAATTAATTCCACTAGCCATCAACAATATCAAGCACATGCGTCCAATTCCAGTGTATGGTGCGGGTGATAATATTCGTGATTGGTTATTTGTGGAAGATCATGCTCGTGCAATCGATTTAATTTTTCATCAAGGGCGTTCGGGCGAAACCTACAATATTGGTGGGAATAACGAATGGACTAATATCGACCTAATCAAAAAGCTGTGTGAGATTATGGATGAAAAAATGCAACGTGATTCGGGAACATCTTCTAGCTTAATTACGTTTGTTAAAGATCGAGCAGGTCACGACCACCGTTATGCAATCGATTTTTCCAAACTCAAAAATGAACTAGGTTGGGAGCCTTCTTTGCAATTCGAAGAAGGATTAAATCGCACGGTTGAATGGTATCTGAACAATGAAATATGGTTAGATGCCGTTACTTCTGGCAACTATCAACATTATTACGAATCTCAATACGAAAAGCGTTAAAATTTATTTGTCAATGTATCAGCACGTTTGCTTTCATTCCGATTCTAGTGTTTTCCAAGAATCAACATTTCTCGTAACGGGAGGTGCTGGATTTATTGGTTCACACATTGTCGATTATCTCATGGAACACGGTGCTGCAAAAGTTCGTGTTGTAGACAATCTTTCTGAGGGTCGGTTAGAAAACATTAGTCATTGGTTACAAGATGCTCGATTCAAGTTTATTGAAGGAGATATTTGTGATCAAAACTTAATGATTGATGCGATGTCGGGTGTTCATTTTGTATCGCATCAGGCTGCATTGGGTTCAGTTCCTCGTTCTATCAAAACACCTCAGGCAACAAATGAAGCCAATGTTACAGGATTTTTATCGGTCCTCGATCATGCGAGAAGAGCAGGGGTGAAGCGGATGGTTTTCGCGAGTTCATCAAGTGTTTATGGAGATCATCCTGGCTTACCTAAAGTCGAAAGTTTAATTGGCAATCCTCTTTCACCGTATGCCGTTACTAAACGTGTAAATGAACTTTATGCGGATGTCTTTGCAAGAACGTATGGCATGGAACTCGTTGGTTTTAGGTATTTTAACATTTTTGGTCCAAGACAAAAGCCCGATGGACCTTATGCTGCTGTTGTTCCCTTGTTTATTCAAGCAATCATGGATTCCACTCCTGCATACGTTAACGGCGATGGTGGACAAACACGCGATTTTACGTATGTTGAAAATGCAGTCCAAGCCAATATTCGCGGATTATTTACCGAAAATAAAGATGCGCTTGGAAAGATTTTCAACGTTGCTGTTGGTGAGCGCGTTTCGGTGTTAGAGATGTACGAAATTTTAAGAGGTTATGCCGGACAAGGACTCGATCCTGTTCATCGTGAACCGCGTGAAGGAGATATTCGCGACTCATTAGCAGATATTAGTTTGGCGAATAATTTACTTGGATATTTACCACAAGTAAAAATGAAAGAAGGACTATTGAAGACCTTTCAGGCATTTCATCATGTAGCTGTTTAAGTATGAGTTGGCTTCGGAATTTATTAGGTATTTCGTCTTCTGAAGTTGATTTAGGTCTCTTAAAAACGGATGTGCATTCGCATCTTATTCCAGGAATTGACGATGGTTCTACTTCCATCGAAGATAGCATCAATTTAATTCGTGGTTTGTATGAGTTGGGTTATACCAAATTCATTACTACTCCGCATATCATGAGTGATTTTTACCGAAATACTCCCGAAATTATTCTCTCAGGATTAGATGCAGTGCGAGAAGCCGTTGCGAAAGAAGGGATTCCCGTTCATATTGAAGCAGCTGCAGAATATTATTGCGATCATGAATTCGAGAAAAGTATCAAAGACAAAGAACTCCTCACATTTGGCGATAATTATGTCCTATTTGAACTTTCCTATTTGAATCCTTCGGTCAATTTCGAGACAGTAACCTTCAACTTACAAATGGAAGGATATATCCCAGTATTGGCTCATCCTGAACGCTATTCATACTGGTATCAAAGTTTCGATAAGTACGAAGAAATGAAATCCAAAGGCATCCTTTTGCAATTGAATTTAGCTTCTATTACGGGTCATTATGGCTCGGTTCCCAAACGCATTGGAGAACGACTCATCGAAAACAACATGATTGATTTCTTAGGAACAGATACACACAAAATGAGTCATATCGATGTGTTTAAGAAGGCAACCAAAGAGCCTATCTTACGGAAGTTGTTTGAATCGGGAATGCTTCGAAACGAAACACTTTAGAATTTTAAGCACTTACCGCTTCAACTTCGGGAGCAATCTTTTTAACCAAGCCTTGAAGAACTTTTCCGGGACCAGATTCCACAAACAGCAGAGCGCCATCATGCGCCATTTGTTTTACCGACTGTGTCCAACGAACGGGAGCTGTTAATTGAGCCATTAAATTTTCCCGAATTTTCGCTGGGTCAGATTCAGGTAGTGCCGTAAAATTTTGTATAACCGGACATGTTGGATTTGAGAAATGGGTAGAGGCAATTGCTGCAGCAAGTTCTGTGCGGGCTGGTTCCATAAGTGGTGAATGAAATGCACCACCAACTTGCAAAGGCAAAGCGCGTTTTGCTCCAGCTGCTTTCATTGCCTCGCAAGCTAATTCAATTCCTTTTATACTTCCTGAAATGACCAATTGGCCGGGACAATTGTAATTCGCCGGTACAACAATTTCACCTGAAATACCTGCACAAACTTCTTCAACTATCGAATCGTCCAAACCAAGAATTGCTGCCATCGTTCCAGGATTTAACTCACATGCTTTTTGCATCGCAGCTGCTCTTTGAGCAACCAAGCGTAATCCATCTTCAAAAGAAAGTGTACCATTGGCAACCAATGCAGAAAATTCTCCCAAGGAATGACCTGCAACCATGTTTGGGTTTTTGGTGCTGTCCATCAATTGAGCAATCGCTATGGAATGAATGAAAATGGCAGGTTGTGTAACATCAGTTCTGCGCAGTTCTTCTTCTGTGCCTGAAAACATAAGGTCTGAAATACGAAAACCAAGTATCTCGTTTGCTTGTTCAAATAAAGTTTTTACCGAAGCATGTTGTTCGTATAGATCTTTGCCCATTCCAATAAATTGAGCTCCTTGTCCAGGGAAAATAAGTGCTTTCACAGAAATATTTATTTGAAGATTTTTGCTATTCGTGTTCTAAGTTGGAGTTTATCTCTTAGTTGCTGAATTAGGGATATCTCTCTGGACCTATCAATTTCCTCAATTTCTCTAGTTTTATTTTCAACCCAAGAATGTCCTAATTGAGATATAATCCAATCCTTATGACTCCAAAATTGATCGCCATCAACTTTGTTAACTGTATCTATTAACTTAATGTATCCTCGCGATTTAAAATATTTTTCAATGTCTTTCTTTACAGGTTGACCTTGATACAAAGGAACAGCCTCTACCTCAAGCCATATATTTTTAATTATAGATAACGAATTGCCTGCTCCATTTAAAACCATTAACTCAGCACCTTGAACATCCATATGAACAAAATCAATTTGCTGTATTGAATATTCAGATAAAAAACGGTCTAAGCGAATGGTAGATACTTCAATTTTATCTTTAAATTTAAGCCAATCATATGTCTCCAGTGTTTTTCCTGGCTGAAGTAACGAACTACTTTTATTTCCAAACTCCCAGTCAACATTTTTCTCTTTAAATTCTTCCGGAGTGCCAGACGAAACATGAAATTCAGCCGTTCCATCTTTATCTGAAAGACAAATCTGAAGAGCAGTAATTTGATTCTCTTTCTGAAAATACGCTATGTTTTCATTAATCAATTTAAAATTCGCAGGAATCGGTTCAAACGTAAAAATTTTAGAGTTAGTAAAAAGTCTACTATATCGAACAGAACTTTCACCCTCACAAGCCCCAATATCAAAAAAGCAAACTGAAGCATCTTCTTTAAAAAGTTCAAGAAGCAGTGATTCTTGGAGTTGAAGTTTTTCGTCTATGATAGATTGCTTACGGTCGAAATTCATAAAATATATTTTAAAGAGCAAACATACTCATTCAAGCATTTCAATTAGTGTTTAATAGATTATTTTCAATATTTTCAATAGGAACTCCTTTTCCCATTTACTTTTTTATAGTTTTGACATTGTGTTAAAGTACATATTACCGATCATATTATTTGCAACATGGATAACTAATTTGCAGGCGCAAATTGGAGGGCAAAACGTATTCAGTTTTATCAATCTTCCCAATTCTGCTCGGGTTCAGGCTTTAGGTGGCTCTGCCATTGCTTTCCGCGATGATGATGTGAATATGGCATATCAAAATCCAGGTTTGATCAATTCATCCATGGCAAATCGCCTTTCCTTAACGTATGTGAACTATTTCAGTGATATTAATTTCGGAAATGTTGCTTATGCTTTCAACATAAAAAAGGCCGGGACGCTTGCATTAAGCATGCAATACATCGATTATGGTAAATTTGAAAGAGCCGATTTTACAGGTTTGGTAACAGGAGAATTTACTGCTGGAGAATACTGTTTCAATGCAGGTTTTGGTAGAAAAATAGACTCGTTATTTACAGTAGGTATTAATCTAAAAGGAATTTATTCTGGTCTTGAATCCTATTCATCGTTCGGAATGGCTGTCGATTTTGGCGTTTCGTATATGAGTCCCGATAAATTGTTTGAAGCTTCTGCTTTGATGAAGAATTTCGGCTATCAATTTAAAACCTATGTCGACAACAACCGCGAATCGCTTCCTATGGAAATGCAAATAGGCATGTCTAAACGATTGGAACATGTTCCGCTGCGATTCTCCTTTGTAGCGCATAATTTGCAACAGCCCATCATGACTTATGATGATCCACTTAAGCCAGAAGAATCTATCGATCCATTAACTGGCGATACGGTAATCAATAAAATTGGAGTTGGAAATAAAATTCTTCGTCATGCAATTTTAGGTGCCGAATTAAATATCACCAAAGCATTAGCATTTCGAATTGGTTACAATTACCAGCGACGCCAAGAAATGAAAGTCGAAAGCCGATTAGGTACCGTTGGACTTTCATGGGGACTTGGTGTGAAAGTGTATAAGTTTTCTATTGCTTATGCTCGATCGGCATACCATCTTGCTGGATCTCCCAACCAGATTTCCCTCTCTGCTAAACTTTCAGATTTTTACCATAAATAAAATGCCTCCTCGAAAGATAACAATTGCAATTGACGGCTATTCTTCCTGCGGAAAATCAACCATTGCGAAAGCATTAGCAGCAACCCTCCATTATAATTATGTTGATACAGGTGCAATGTATCGAGCAGTTACTTTGTATGCTTTACGAAATGGGCTTATAAACGGTAAACAACTTGACGAAGATGGATTGATTGATGAATTAGAAAATATCAATATCCAATTTCATTTTAATATTGATACTCAAGCCTCGGAAATTTTACTCAATGATGAAAATGTTGAGCAATATATTCGACAAATGGATGTAAATGATTGGGTGAGTAGGGTAAGTGCTGTTGGAGAAGTGCGAAGAAAAATGGTTAAGATTCAACAATTACTGGGTAAGGGAAAAGGCATCGCAATGGATGGCAGAGATATCGGAACCACTGTTTTTCCTGGAGCAGAATTGAAAATTTTTATGACTGCCGATAAAGATGTTCGAACCCAAAGACGCTTGGACGAAATGGAATCGAACGGAATTGCAGCAAGTTTCGAGCAGGTTCAAGAAAACTTATTGCAACGGGATCTGGAGGATATGAGTCGTGTTGAAAGTCCTCTTAAGAAAGCTGCGGATGCAATTATCCTTGATAATACACATTTAACCCGCGACGAGCAACTTGAATTTGTAATTCAGTTGGTAAATCAAATAACTATTAAGTCATTTGCTTAAATCAGGAATTGCATTTTGAAAACGCTTCCCTATTTTTTTAATTTCTCTTTATGAAAGTAACCATTGATGCTAATTCAGGTTTTTGTTTTGGTGTTGTATACGCCATTCAGATGGCTGAAGATGAATTGGCTGCAAATGGATCGCTGTTTTGTTTGGGCGATATCGTGCATAACAACATGGAAGTGGAGAGATTGGAAAAGAAAGGATTGAAAATTATCGATCATCAAGAATTCCAAAAACTACAAAATACGAAAGTGCTCATTCGTGCACACGGTGAACCTCCCGAAACGTATAAAACAGCCATCGAAAATAACATCGAACTCATTGATGCATCTTGTCCAGTTGTGCTGAAATTGCAAAACCGTATTCGAAATGGTGTTGAGAATTTAGGCGAAGGGCAAATTGTTGTTTATGGAAAAGAAGGCCATGCTGAAGTAAATGGCTTGGTTGGTCAAACCAATGGGAAAGCAATTATCGTAAGTGATATTGATGAACTCGATTTGATTGATTTCAATAAACCCCTGCAGTTTTTTTCTCAAACAACTCAACCAAGCGATGGATTCAAACTCATGCTTGAAGAAATTACGCATCGTATAAAACAAGCGGGACATGATCCAATCGAATTTCTGAGTTCGAACGATACATTATGTCGGCAGGTTTCCAATAGAGAGCCACAATTATTGGAGTTTTCGAAAGCCCATGACGTTATTTTATTTGTTAGCGGGAAGAAAAGTTCGAATGGGAAGGTGCTTTTCGATGTGTGTAAAAGTGTAAATCCACGAACCTATTTCATTTCAGAATGGAAAGAAGTTGATTTGACTTGGTTGCAAGGAGCCAATTCAGTAGGAATTTGTGGAGCAACATCAACACCCATGTGGTTGATGGAAGAAATTGAAGGATCTATTCGAGCAGAATATTCGGCTGCGTAGACAGGTTTAAACATTTCCCGATTTTCAATCATATCAATGATGATTCAATGAAATTTATTTCAATCGGGAATAAATATTTTACAAATTGAAATCATTTTTATTTACCTTTGCGGCCCTTCGAAAATCGAGGGTGATGCATTGAGCATCAATTTGTTTAATCATTTTAATTAGTGACGTGATGTCAGAAAACAATCAAGACGCACCAGAAACTACTGCAGCAGTAGAAGTTTCTGAAATGTCTAAAGTATCAGAAAAGGCCATTCATTCCATTTCAACAATGGATTTCGATTGGGATTCAGTAGGAAAAAGATCAAGTAATTACAGCAAGCCAGAGCGTGAGCGCATGGAATCGTTGTACGAAAAATCACTTAGTTCAATCACAGAACATGAAGTTGTTGAAGGTGAAATTGTAGCGATGACATCGAAAGATGCTGTTGTAAACATCGGGTACAAATCCGATGGTATCGTTGCTTTATCAGAGCTTCGTTACGATACAGACATCAAAGTGGGCGATCGTATTGAAGTGTATATTGAATCGAAAGAAGATAAAAGCGGTCAGCTTTTGCTTTCTCATAAAAAAGCACGTTCTCTTAAATCTTGGGATCGTGTAAATTCTGCACTCGAAAACGACGAAATCATCAAAGGTTATGTGAAATGCAGAACTAAAGGTGGTTTAATTGTGGACGTTTTTGGAATTGAGGCTTTCCTTCCAGGTTCACAAATCGATGTGAAGCCAATTCGCGATTACGATGTGTATGTTGGAAAATCAATGGAATTCAAAGTTGTGAAAATCAACAAAGAATTCAAAAACGTTGTAGTTTCTCACAAAGCTCTTATCGAGGAAGAATTAGAAGCTCAAAAAACAGAGATTATCTCCAAGCTAGAAAAAGGTCAGGTTCTTGAAGGAACTGTTAAAAACATTACTTCTTATGGAGTATTTGTTGACTTAGGTGGTGTTGATGGATTAATTCACATTACTGACTTAAGTTGGGGCCGCATAAATCATCCAGAAGAAATTGTGAAATTGGATGAGAAAATTCAAGTGGTAATTCTTGATTTTGATGAAGGTAAGAAGCGTATCGCTCTTGGCTTGAAACAATTAACTTCTCATCCTTGGGATAATGTTGATCCAAACTTAAACGTTGGCGACAAAGTGAAAGGTAAAGTTGTTGTTTTGGCTGATTACGGTGCATTTGTAGAAATTGAGCCAGGCTTCGAAGGTTTGGTTCACGTATCTGAAATGTCATGGTCGCAGCACCTT
>JBBALS010000010.1:0-5046 GCA_040402915.1 Flavobacteriales bacterium | reverse complement strand
TCAGCTCAAGATTTCTTGAAAGTTGGTGAAGAAGTAGAATGTTTAATTCTAAGTTTAGACCGCGAAGAACGTAAAATGTCATTGGGTATTAAACAATTAATGCCAGATCCTTGGGCTGAAATTGAAGCGAAATATCCAATAAGTTCCAAGCACACTGCCAAGGTTCGTAATTTCACCAACTTCGGTGTTTTTGTAGAACTTGAAGAAGGTGTTGATGGTTTAATTCATATTTCTGACTTAAGCTGGAGCAAGAAAATTAAGCATCCAAGTGAATTCACTAAGATTGGCGAAGAAATTTCTGTTCTAGTTTTAGATACAGATAAAGAAAATCGTCGTCTGAGCCTTGGTCATAAGCAAATGGAAGAAAATCCTTGGGATGTTTTTGAAACAATCTTTACAGATGGTTCAATTCATCAAGGAACAATCACATCTATGAATGATAAAGGTGGTGTTGTTGCTCTTCCATACGGTGTTGAAGGATTCGCTCCAAATAAACACCTTACCAAAGCGGATGGTACTATTGCTAAAACAGAAGAAACTCTTGACTTTAAAGTGATTGAGTTTGCGAAAGAAAGCAAGAAAATCATCGTTTCTCATGCACGTACTCATGAAGAAGAAAAAGCAGGTTCTCCGGATGTTCGCGAAAACGATTCAACCGAAAAACGTACTGATGATACAAAGAAAGCTGCTCGTAAAGTAAAAGAAACTCAAGAAAAATCAACTCTTGGAGATCTTGATGTACTAGCTAATTTGAAGTCCGATATGGAGCAAAGCGAAAAAGCCGCTGCCAAAAAGACTAAAAAGTAATCAGATATAATTCATGCTGAAGCGTCTATCCTTTTTGGATAGACGCTTTTTTTATGCCTAATTTCAATTTGATATTAATTAAAACCCTTTTTTGAAATTTATATTTTGATTAATTCTATCTTTAAGCCCATAAAAAAACTATGTCGCCCCGAGTTATTCTGGACACAGATCAATTTCAAAGAACACTTAAACGTCTGTGTTTTCAGTTAATTGAAAACCACAGTGCTTTTGAAAATACGGTGCTTGTTGGACTCCAGCCTCGCGGGACTTTGCTTTCTAGATGTATTCATCAAGAACTCTCACAACTTTTAGGTAATGCGCCTGTTTATGGCGAACTTGATACAACATTTTTCAGAGATGATTTCCGAATTAAACCCTTGGTTCCATCTACTACTTCAATGAATTTTGATATTGAAGGTAAAAAAGTGATACTCATTGATGATGTGCTTTTTACTGGCAGATCAATCCGAGCAGCACTCGATGCACTTCAACATTTTGGTCGCCCAGCTAGTGTTGAGTTATTGGTTCTTATTGATCGTAGATTAAGTCGACATGTGCCCATTCAACCCGATTATACAGGTGTTTCGGTTGATGCGATATTTTCAGAGAAAGTGGCTTTACACTGGAATCAAGATGCAACGTTAGCAGAAGTAATACTAAAAAATAAGGAATCTTAAATATGCTGAGTGTCCGCCATTTGTTAGGAATTAAAGACCTTCTAAAAGAAGATATTGAACTGATACTTCATACGGCCGATAATTTTTTGGATGTGATTAATCGTCCCATTAAAAAAGTTCCTTCTTTGCGCGATATTACTATCGTAAATCTCTTTTTTGAAAACTCAACACGAACAAGACTTTCATTTGAATTAGCAGAAAAAAGACTTTCTGCCGACGTCATTAATTTTAGCGCAACTTCTTCTTCAGTAAGTAAAGGCGAAACCTTAATTGATACAGTCAACAATATTTTAGCAATGAAAGTAGATATGGTTGTGATGCGCCATCCCAAGCCCGGTGCAGCTCATTTCCTTTCTCAACATGTGAACGCAAAAATTATCAATGCAGGCGATGGAGCACACGAACATCCTACACAAGCGCTTCTTGATGCCTTTTCCATTCGACGGAAATTAGGGACACTTGAAGGAGTTAAAGTGGCCATTGTTGGAGATATTTTACACTCGCGAGTAGCGCTTTCGAATATTTTCTGTTTGAAAAAAATGGGCGCCGAAGTAATCGTGTGCGGCCCGCCCACCTTAATTCCACGCAACATCGAAAGTATTGGCGTTCGAGTTGAACATGATCTTAAAAAAGCATTAATGTGGTGCGATGTGGCGAATATGCTTCGAATTCAAATGGAACGCCAGGACATAAACTATTTCCCTTCCATCCGTGAATATTCGATGCAATACGGACTTAATAAAGAGGTGCTCAATAGTTTAAACAAAGAAATTCTAATTATGCACCCCGGACCCATTAACCGTGGTGTTGAAATTTCTTCAGAATTAGCCGACGGTAGTCATTCTATTATTCTTCAGCAAGTCGAAAATGGCGTTGCTGTCCGAATGGCTGCTTTATATCTCTTAGCAAATCGCCCCGATTAAGCTAGGTTCCTCGTCTTCATTTTTATAATTAGTTTATTGCGCTTTTCATACATTTTGCGTAGGTTTGAAAAAATGTTTTATGATATGAAATTCGCTCAAGAAAAAACAGAGCATTATACTATTTTAAAGGTCTTATCAGAAAAACTCGATAGTAGTGTTTCTCCTGATCTTAAATCCGAATTCCTGCTTTTGAATAAAGATGGTGTGTGTAACATCATTTTAGATTTAACCGAAACGCGTTATTGCGATTCGTCTGGATTGTCCTCTGTTTTAGTTGCCAACCGTTTGTGTAAAAATGACAATGGAACACTCGTTCTTGTTGGTTTGCAACCAAGTGTTCGTAAACTAATTACCATTTCACAACTAGAACCGGTTCTTCAAATTGTTCCAACTGTTAGCGAAGCAATCGACTATCTATTCATGGAATCAATCGAAAAAGATTTAAATAAAAACGACTAAATACACCTCCTATGATTAAACGATACTTTTTAGCTGCAGTAATTGTAGCAATATCTTTCGGTTTCTCCAATGCACAATGCGTTCCGGCCCCAATCTATGCCGATTCATCTTTCAATATTTGGCCAGACACACTTACCAATTTACCATGCGCTTTCGCCGACAATGCAGGTGGGTATGATGCCGTAATCAATCTTAAAACTTTAGCAGATACGACTATTAATGTAACTGGTTTTGGAGATGTTACTGCCTATATTTCTGCATTCAGAGTTAATGGCGTAACTGGTTTGCCAGCTGGGTTCTCTTATGCTTCCAATCAAACTCCTTGGAATAACGGTGGAACTTCACCTAATTTTACTTCAGTACAAGGTTGCATGTCTGTTTTAGCAAATCAAGCAGCATTGCAAACCATTATTGCCAGTAATCCCAATGGGGCTGATTTTCCATTAATTGTTACAGTTGACGCGAAAATTAGTTCTACCAATAACACATTTGCTAATTTTGTTTTAGCAAACAAGTGGCTTTCGGAAGTTACTACGATACCCGGAGTTCAACCCATTCCGGTTCCAGGTTATGTAATCAAAGTGCGTGCAAGTGCTGCTGGAGGTTGTTCGCCATTAGCAACGATTGATTTACAATCAACGTCATTTGAAGTTCAAGGCAATTTCCCAAATCCATTTACTGGAACAACGGAAATTCGTTTCACCAATGCCAATAGAAGCGATGTTGAGTTTGATGTGCGCAACATGGTTGGTAAGCAAATCTTGAATCGTACAATCAAAGCGGAGCGTGGTCAAAACAACATCAGCTTTAATGCAGATAAATTTATTCCAGGCATTTACTTTTATACAATCAACGATGGCAAAAAATCCATCACCCGTAAAATGATTGTATCTTCTAACTAATGTGAAGTTTTAATTGAAGCCCTGTCTGTAAATTTACGGACAGGGCTTTTTTATGCATTTCTCCCGCTTTATTCCATTATGTACGATGTCATTTGAGCTTACAATTTTAGGATGCGGTTCGGCCACTCCCACACTTTCTCGAAATCCAACTGCACAACATTTACGAATCAACAATGTTGAATTTTTAATTGATTGCGGTGAAGGAACGCAGCTTCAAATGCTAAGGTTAAAATGTAAGGCGAGTAAATTGAAAGCGGTTTTCATTTCACACCTTCACGGTGATCATTTTCTAGGATTGCCGGGATTGCTTTCAACCATGCATCTTTTAGGAAGGAAAAACAAGCTACGCATATATTGTCCAGCGGGATTGGAAGATATTTTAAATCAAATTTTTATCGCTTCTGACACCGATTTACGCTATCCTCTCGAGTTTATCCATACCAATCCAAATGAGAAAGAGCTGTTAATAGATACACTCAATTTCACCGTTCATTCTTTTCCATTAAATCACCGCATTCCTTGTACTGGCTTTTTATTTTCAGAAAAACCGCTGCCTCGAAATTTGCGGTCGGAGAAGATCAGTCAATACAAAGTTCCCATTAATCATATGAAGACGATTAAAGCGGGAGCCGATTTTATATTGCCGAATGGTGATGTGATTTCAAATGCCGAACTTACTTTTCCAAGTAAGAAATCGGCGAGCTATGCTTTTTGTTCCGATACTGCTCCTCTTGAATCGTTAGTAGAAGACATTCGAGGTGTTGAATGCCTTTACCACGAAGCCACATTTTTACACGAGTTAATAAACCGAGCGCAAGAAACATTTCATAGTACCGCTAATCAAGCAGCTCAAGTAGCCATTGATGTTGGTGCTAAACAGTTGTTGATTGGGCATTATTCTTCACGCTACTCCGATATTTCCGATTTGCAAACTGAGGCTGCAACGATTTTTGAAAATGTAACTGCTGTTGAGGATGGTATGGTCATTAAAATTGTTTAGAAAGCAATGTTCCTAAATGCAGAATTGTATCTATATTTATCGCATTCGAAATCATGTCTATAACCAAAGATCATATTCTCATTGAAATTGTCAAAGACAATCCCCTGCTGGCTTCGGTTGTGGATCGTTTCGGTATTTCATTTTCGAATTGGACAATGAGTATTGAACAAGCTTGTGAGGTCGAAAAAGTGGATGTGAGTTTGTTAATTGAGATGTTAAAAGCATTTTCAGAAAACAACTATTTTCCAGCCGAAGGGTTAAAGCAATTACCCATAGAA
>JBBALS010000009.1:0-20250 GCA_040402915.1 Flavobacteriales bacterium | reverse complement strand
AAGAAGTAAAGGCATACATTGATATGTATTCGATTCGAAAACGGAATCAAGTTTCTCGTATGATTGGACTTTCGGAATTGTACTTCCCCCTTTTTGAAGAGACTTTGGCAAAATATAAAATGCCGCTAGAACTTAAACATCTCGCAATTATTGAGTCCGCATTAAATCCTGCTGCACGTTCTCGAGTTGGAGCGCAAGGATTATGGCAATTCATGTACGGAACAGGTAAACTATTTAAGCTAGAAGTTAACAGCTATATTGATGAACGATGCGACCCAATAAAATCGACGGAAGCTGCTTGTTTGTATATGAAATACCTCTATTCCATTTACAAAGATTGGTCCTTGGTTCTTGCTGCTTACAATAGCGGACCGGGGAATGTAAACAAAGCGATTCGTCGTTCAGGAGGAAAAACTAACTACTGGGATCTTCGCCCATTTTTACCAAAGGAAACGGCAGGTTATGTTCCGGCATTTATTGCTGCTACATATGTTATGAATTATTCGAAAGAGCATAATCTTTCTCCGATTAAGCCCAAGGCTATATTTAATGAAATTGACACGCTTCATATTCATCGTCGACTTACGTTCAATCAAATTTCTGCGGTTTTGGATATGCCCATTGAAGACGTTGAATTTTTGAATCCTTCTTATTTACTTGGTGTAATTCCAGAAACGGAAGGACGTCATATTTTAACTCTTCCTAAAAGTAAGATTGCCGCTTTTATTAATAACGAGGAAACCATTTATTCCTATAAATCTTCTAAAGAAAGCAGAATGGATAGCTTGTTAAACATAAAGCGAGCTTTACCAATTGCTTCCAAAACACACGTAGTTCGATCGGGCGAGAGTATTTCGGCTGTTGCCAGAAAATATGGAGTAACGGTGAATGAAATTAAAAAGTGGAATAATTTACGAAGCGCTAAACTGAAACGCGGGCAACGATTAAAAGTAAGTCCGCCCTACTCTTCTCAGGTAGATCAAACAACCGTGAGTGCAAGTGGTGAAATCAAACCCTCGGATGCAACAAGTCAGAATTCGGAACAAACAACCGAAGTGAAGCCTACTTCAGAAACAACTTCTCAGTCAGAACAGAAAGAAAATAGAGCTACGGACGTTTCAACATACAAAGTCAAACCCGGCGATTCATTGTGGAAAGTAGCCGTTAGTCACGGAATGACATTAGCTGAAATCAGAAAGCTAAATGGATTTTCATCCCGAACGGTAATAAAGACTGGGATGAAAATTAAGGTAAAATCGAAATAGGGATTTTTTACAATCTTCAATTATTTTGATGTTTCTGCTTTTTGTTGGTTTTTCATACCCGTAATGTACACGTATATAAATTAGTTATGCCCAATATTACAAAGACAGTAAAGATAAATTAAGTCTTAACAGTCAGCTTTTAGTTAAATGTCAATATGTCAGATGGGTTGAAGTGGAATAAAAATTGACTAAAATTTCATAAAAAGAAAATGAAAAAGAACCAATTAACAATAACTAGCTCCAGTATTGTGTCATATGCTGGGATTAAAACGCTTGAAAATAAGATTGATCCTTATACAAGAATGTCATTAGGACTTCTTGCAACAGTAGGATTATCACTTTCAGAAAATCAAACAACCAGAAATATTGGATTAGGGCTTGGTATAGCATCTTTGCTACAGTTATTAGAAATAAAAAAAGGAGGAAAAATAACGCGGAATGATTCAAATATTCAATTTTATATTTTAGACGAGAATCAAGGCGTGACAATATTAGAGCCTGGTCAAACGCCAAATAATTCCATCGATGGATTAACATTCAAAGGTTTAAATAGTGTTTTTAAAGTGTCTAATGGTGTATACGTTGAATTAGGAACCGACAATAGTATCAATTATTCGTTTGGATTTGGGAAGCTAATAAATCAGAATTTAAAAAGTGGGGGCTATAAGTCAAAACAATGGGTTGACCATCAAACCGATCTTCGTTGGAAGGAATTGTATAACAAATCAATTTAATACTTGGCATAAAAGCGGTTTAGCCAAGTATTTGGGCATTTTGCCAGATTGAAAGTTTTTAACTTCTTAGATTAGTAAAGGATCACGTTCACCAAATTCAGAACTTCTGGTTGTGCGCAAAACGTTAACCTTAACACAAAAAGCCTCTGTATTTATCATACAGAGGCTCTATTAATTTTAAAGAATTAATTTGCTACGAAAGGAACAATAGACACAAACGATTTATCATCGCTGCGACGTTTGAATTGTACCGTACCGTCTACAAGAGCAAACAGAGTGTGATCTTTTCCAATGCCTACGTTAAGACCTGGATGATGCTTGGTTCCGCGTTGACGGATTATGATATTTCCTGCGATAGCCAATTGACCGCCAAAAATTTTCACACCAAGACGTTTGCTATGTGATTCGCGACCGTTTTTGGAGCTACCCGCCCCTTTCTTATGTGCCATATTTTCTAGTTGGGATTAGGCGTTAATACCTGAAATCTGAATTTTTGTAAATGATTGACGGTGACCGTTAGACTTCTGATAGCCTTTACGACGTTTCTTTTTGAAAACGATTACCTTTTCACCTTTAAGGTGTGTGAGCACTTTGGCGCTCACGCTTGCACCGCTTACGGTGGGAGCTCCAACCATCACTGAACCATTATTATCGATCAACAAAACGTTGTCGAAATTAACAGAGTCACCCTCGTTATTATCGAGACGGTGAACAAACAGCTCTTGGTCTTTCTCCACTTTAAATTGCTGACCTGCGATATCTACAATTGCGTACATAATTAAGAAAGATTTGTTATCCTCTTCTTTAGAAAAGGGTTGCAAAAGTAATCAATAGTCCTTAATGTGCAAATGGTTTTCAACAAAATAATTTTGAAAATGTTAAAATAATTTCTCTTTTAATAAAAAGTCATTGGAAATCTAGGAAAATAATATTATCAATTTACTCAAAATCAGCAACCTAAACCTATTTGGTTTTTTGAAGTAGTGAATTCACTTGGTTCTAGAAAATTGCAGATTATTAAAATAAATATGGGTTAGGTTAATTGTGTCGTAAGTCTATATGAATATTTCACTTGAATTGTTGAAAATCGTTGATAAGTCGGGGTGAAATTGGATACTATGGAATTTGAATTACGTTTAGTTTAGCATAAAATCAAATTATGGCAACTCGAAAAATCAAATCAAAGAAGATTTATGTTCTAGATACATCTGTCATTCTATACAATCACAATTCAATTTATAGTTTCGACGATAACGATGTTGCAATTCCTATTACGGTTCTTGAGGAACTCGATAATTTTAAAAAAGGAAACGACACCAAGAATTTTGAAGCACGAGAATTTATTCGTGAAATGGATCGTTTGTCGGGCGATTTTATTCTCACAGATTGGCGGCCTCTAGGAGGTAAATTAGGACGATTTAAAGTAGAGATGAATGGCAAAGGAAATATCGATGCCGTTCAAATTTTGGGAGAAGACAAAGCCGACCATCGAATAATAAATTCGGCGCTAGCATTGAGCAAAGAAAATCCTGATCAAAAAGTAGTTCTAGTAACCAAGGACATAAATCTTCGATTAAAAGCTAAATCATTAAACCTACATAGCGAAGATTTTCAAACCGGGAAAATTAAAAATGTAGATGAACTTTACACGGGCAAATCAGTAATCAATGGAGTAAGTGTTACCGTTATTGATCAGATATACAGCCACGGTTCTTGCGCACCCTTCGATTTTCTGAAAGTTGATCCTATCTGCAATCACTATTATATATTAAAAAACGGGAAACATTCGGTGTTGGCAACCTACAATGCAAGCACGAAACTTATGGAGCGGGTTGAAAAAACCATTGCGTATGGAATTCGTCCGCGCAATGCGGAACAAATTTTTGCATTACATGCTCTGATGAATCCTGAAATAAAGTTAGTGACATTGCAAGGTGTTGCCGGAACGGGAAAAACCCTGTTAGCTTTAAGTGGTGCATTGGAACAAAAACGCGAATACCGTCAGGTGTATCTTGCTCGCCCCATTGTTCCTTTGAGTAATAAAGATATTGGGTACTTGCCCGGCGATATCAAAAGCAAGCTGAATCCATACATGGAACCTCTTTGGGATAATTTGAAAATGATTCAAAATCAATGGGAAGAAAGTGACAAGGAATACAAGAAAATTACAGAAATGGTGGAAAGTGAAAAATTAATGATTACACCATTGGCCTATATCCGAGGAAGAAGTCTTTCGAACATCTATTTCATTGTTGATGAAGCGCAGAACCTAACTCCGCACGAAGTAAAAACCATAATAACGCGTGCTGGAGAAAACACGAAAATTGTATTTACGGGCGATATCTTTCAAATTGACACACCTTATCTCGACACGCAATCGAATGGATTAAGCTACTTAATAGATAAAATTCGAGACAATCCATTGTATGCTCATATTACTTTGGAAAAAGGAGAGCGGTCGGAACTCGCAAACTTGGCAAACGAATTATTGTGAGGTATTTATAGTTCGTTTATTGAAAATTTTTGCTAGTTTTATCATCCGAATAAAATCTATTAAACTTCATATGCAACGTTTTTAGATTTTGGGGCGTCTAACATTTATGATTACAAAAATCCTAACTATAAAACAATCATTTGCTTATTGCCTTCTTTCTGTTTTAATGAGTTCATTTTTACTTTCATCCTGTAAAAATGAGTTCAAAGAAACGGCACCTGTTCAAGTTTCTTTGAAGTTAACAAATCCAATTATTTCCAATACAATTTCAATAAGCGGCGGAACGGCTCGCATCGGTTCATTTGGAATAACAGGCGAAAGAAAACAAGGCGATGATGTTGCATTTTTAAACAGTTTTTCAAGCGAAACAACTGCCGATTTATCGTCTGGTGCGATTAATCCTTTGATTAATTTTGACTTGTTTCAAGGAACATACACACGACTTGATGTCAATTTAGGGATGAAACCGACTGGGGCCAATGCCACTATTGAATTGCTTGGTGAATATAATGATGGAGGTGAAGAAGGAGAAAACAAGAAGTTTGTGTTTCGTTATGAACCGGAAATAATGCTTAATTGGAATCTAGCAATTTCGGAGGAAATAAATATTTTGGCTGATCAAAACACCGAAGTCTTGATTGAATTAGATGCCAATTATCTATTCTCTGGAATCCCTGAATCGCATTGGCACAATAGCTCAATTGAAGAAATAAATGGGGAAGAAATCATTTTTATAACAGCTCAAAAAAATACGGCTATCTATTCTATTTTGATCGGTAGAATAAACACCACCTTTAAAGCTCACATAAAGTAAAATGCCCAAAGAGACTTCAGACATACAGTTGGTTGATGGCTGCGTTCGAAATGATCGCCGTTTTCAAGAATTGTTGTATAGTCGTTTTTGCGGAAAAATGAATGCCATTTGCTTAGGTTATTCTGGTAATCAAACCGATGCCGATGACATCTTACAAGAAGCATTCATAAAGGTTTTCAAAAACATTCGACACTTCCGATTTGAATGTCCGCTCGAAGCATGGATCAGAAGAATTGTTGTAAATACAGCTATCGACAACTATCGCAACAGTATTAAGCACCCAACAATTGTACTAATAAATGAGCACTTTGATTTCATCGATGAAAACGAGTTCCCTCATCCTGGTGACTATAATTATTTTATGGAATTGATTTCAAAACTACCCGATGGGTATCGTTTGATTTTTAATTTATATGTAATAGAAGGTTATAGTCACAAAGAAATTGCCGAAAAAGTTGGAATTAATGAAGGCACGTCGAAATCTCAGCTTTCGCGTGCAAAAAAATACTTGCAACATCAATTGATGCAGGAGATTCAGTCTCAAAAACCCACACAGTTCGAAGATGGAAGATCTATACAAGTGGTATAAGAAAGGGTTCGAATCTCTATCATCGCAAAAACCATCACCACAAGTTTGGGATGCCATTTCCGCTGAACTAGATTCAAATTCAAAAAAGAAGAAGCGCATTGGGTTTTGGTGGATTTCTGGGCTTGTTGTTATCTTAATATCAATTAGTGGATTTCTTTTAACTCAATTTGACTCTTCCTCACCTATGGTTCAAAACAAAATGGGGAATATTGAAAAAACCCATTCCGCAAATCCTGTTTTGTCAAATAAAACCAATCTAATAACACAATCTAAAAAGAATCATTCATCATTGTCGTTGAATACAAAATTGAAATCCGTTTCTACTGACTCGGATTCAAAAGAAGAGTTTATCGCTGCAATACAAAACACTCAGGATAAAAAACTTGACTCTTTTTCCAAAATAAAATCAGAAACAGAGATCATTAAGCAGGATAGCGAAATCGTTAATTCTGAGATTGAAAATATTGAACGAGACGAACCCAACTCTAATTATTTATCGGGCTTGTCAATACTAGAAATCCCAATTTACAGTGAATTGGAACAAATAATTCCGACTAGTGAGGCTGAGCAAATTTTGGGTGCTCACCAATCAGTTGAGAGTGGCTCTCGTTGGTTTGTAGGACAAGCATCGGAAGTAAATAACAACTGGCTTTTCAATCACGATTTAAAAGATGCTGTTCGTCAAGAATCAAAAAATTCTATTCTTCCTCACATGAGCATGACGCATGCGTTTGTCTTATCGAAAGAAATCCATCCGGGTAAATCTATTCGTGCAGAATTTATAGTTTCAAAACGCGAAGGTCAAAATATCCTCACTTATTCGGAAGGAGTAATTCAACGAAAAGCACTTGAATTAAATTATTCGGGATTAACAATCTTAGCTGATCAAAAATCGATGAAAACTCAATCACTCTTCGGATTTCCTGTGAAATCGCATTGGCTAGGTGGAGTTTCTATGTGCGTTTTATCTGGAAGTAAACTTGCCATTGGACAATTAGAGAATACCCCAATAGGTTATAGAAAAATGAATGTTTCGCTTGTAGCGGGTTATGAAAAGGATGTTTTACTTTCGAAGCGTATTTCCCTTGCAAGTGGCCTTCGATTGTATGGAGGATTAACGAATATTTTCAAAGGTTACGACAATATTCCATCTTGGTTTAACCGAACACATTCAGGAAATATCGCTTGGACGTTCTCGCTCCGTTATTCATTTAACACGATTAGTCATTAATTTTTATTTCAATGCAACCAATAATTTAAAACTTGCGTCATTTAATTGAGTTAGCTTTTAGTCAGGTTGCTCATCACAAATCATCACACTATAAATGAAAACGGCGACCCTTTTAATAAAGGTCGCCGTTTTTTTGTGATGTGAAATTTTAATACTAGCAGACTTGGGAAGATTACTATTTATCGATGGTTATCACCAAATATTTAGAAGATCTCCAAAACGTTTCGGAGTTAGTAATAGTAAGACTCTTCACTTTTTTCTTACTATCCATTTCAAGCTTGTAAGAACTAGTTGGATGATTGGTAATTACTTTCGCATTTTTTCCATTTACAGGAATTGACTTAATTTTAGAAACGTCAACCTGTGTAAAATAGTCTTGATTGAAATCCGTCTTCAAGATTTTCTTTTTCCCTAAACCAAGAAAACCTCCTTCTTTATTGGTTACTTTATTATCTCGTAGTTCTTTGTAGGTTCCAACTGCATAATAAGCAGTGTTCATTTTTACAGTTTGCTGCTCAATAACCTGAGTTTTACCAGCACTTTCTCCCTGAAGATTCGTAATGGAATTATTCATTTCCCCAATTTGAATATTCATAGCAGCCATTTGCTCTTTCAACGTTCCAATTTCTTTGTCTTTCTCTGCCAATTGCTCAGTCATGCGAGTAATCATCTTTTCAAATTCTGCAATCTTCAAGTTCGATTTTTTCAATCGTGACTGAAGTGATGCGATTTTCGATTTATTTTCCTCCATCAACTCATTAATGAAATTGATGTCTTCGTTAATTCTGTCTTTCGCAGAACCTTGTAACTCAGCACCACTTTCGGTTGCAGATGATTTAATTGCGCCCTGTTTTTGTTTTACCTGAGACAAATTATCTTCAATCTCATTAAGCGATTCCATAAAAGAATTGATCGTTGAATCTTTGCTTGCAGCTTCTTTTGCAATCGCTTCTTTTTCGGCTTTAAGAGCTTCTAATTCCGGATTTGGCTCTTCTTTACCTTGGCAACCGGCCAATGCAATTAATACTGTAGCAACATAGAACAGACGTTTCATAATTTTTTGTGTTTTGATTCGATTTTTCGAAAACAAAGGTATATGGTAAAATTTGCCTGATTGTCCATTAAATGGTAGAACCTTACAGAAAGAATACACGGCTGAAACCCTTGTTTTTTCAGGCAATTGTTGATAACAAAGCGTTTAATTGTGGTTTTGTTTATTTTATGTTAGATATATCTGAATATTACCACAATGTCTTGTTACTTAATTAATTCTTAATACTTTCAACAAGGAATAACGTTCTCAATCGCCTCGATTTTCCTATCTTCGCGCCCCTAATTCGCATAGCATCATAAATATGCATCATTACCCTGAACAAAAGAATCTGAACTTGCCCGCAATTGCTGATGAGGTGCTTACCTGGTGGGCAGAAAATAACGTATTTGAATCGTCGGTAACTTCGCGAGAAGGCAAGCCAACCTTTACATTTTATGAAGGGCCGCCTTCCGCAAATGGCTTACCTGGAATTCACCATGTGATGGCAAGGACAATCAAGGATATGTTCTGCCGCTATAAAACACTTCAGGGCTTTCAAGTTAAAAGAAAAGCAGGCTGGGACACGCATGGATTACCCGTTGAACTTGGCGTTGAAAAGACTTTAGGAATTACCAAAGAAGACATTGGGAAAAGCATAAGCATTGACGATTACAACCTTGCTTGCCGCGAAGATGTGATGAAATTTACAGGCATCTGGAATGACCTTACACGTCAAATGGGCTATTGGGTAGATATGGAAAAGCCATACATTACCTACGAAAACAAATACATCGAAAGTGTTTGGTGGCTGCTTGACCAAATTCATTCGAAAGGATTATTGTATAAGGGATTTACCATTCAGCCGTATTCGCCTGCAGCGGGAACAGGTTTGAGTTCGCATGAGCTCAACATGCCAGGTACATACAAGGATGTAAAAGACACAACCATTGTTGCGCAGTTTAAAGTGACGGCCGATGAAAAAGCCATCGCACTGTTTAAAAATTTGGATATTGAGAATTTAAGTTTGATGGCTTGGACCACCACTCCTTGGACGCTTCCATCAAACACGGCTTTAACGGTTGGTAAAAATATTCGGTATGTTGCGGTTAGCACTTTCAATCCTTATATTTTTTCTCCCTGTACTGTAATTCTTGCGAAAGATTTAGCTGGCAAATTCTTCCCTGAAAAAAATGCCGAACTTGAATTCGATTCATACAATGAAGGAGACAAAGCAATTCCATTCAAAATACTCGCTGAATTTAGTGGGGCTGAACTAGAAGGAATTCGTTACGAACAGCTAATGCCTTATGCACAACCAAGCGATGGCGATGCTTTTAAAGTAATTACTGGAGATTTTGTGACCATCGAAGATGGAACTGGAATCGTACATACCGCTCCAAGTTTTGGGGCAGACGATTTTAAAGTTGCCCGTCAACATGGAATTGGCTCATTAACTTTGGTCGATTTGCAAGGACGTTTTGTTCAAGATGTCGACGATACCGTTTTTGGGTTCGCCCATGAATTTGTAAAAGAACAATACCTCAACGATGATGAAAAAGCCGTTGAATTGGCTCGTCAGAAAGAACATCTTCGTCATATTATTCCCAATCTTGAAAAATATTTAAGTGTTGACGAACGCATTGCTCTTAAGTTGAAAGTGGAAGGCAAAGCATTTAAGATTGAGAAATACGAGCACACGTATCCGCATTGCTGGCGTACCGACAAGCCCATTTTGTATTATCCGCTCGATAGCTGGTTTATTAAATCGACTGCTGTAAAAGATCGTTTGATAGAACTTAATAAATCCATTCATTGGAAACCGGAAAGTACGGGAACTGGTCGATTTGGGAATTGGTTGGAAAACCTGCAAGATTGGAACTTAAGCCGGAGTCGTTATTGGGGAATTCCAATTCCAATTTGGACAAGTGAAGATGGAAGCGAACAAATCATCATTTCATCTGCCGAACAACTTCGGATGGAAATTGAGAAAGCCGTTTCAGCAGGTATAATGGCATCAAACCCGCTGGGAAATTTTGTTCCTGGCGATATGAGCGATGAAAATTACCGTCAATTTGATTTGCATCGACCTTCTGCTGATGAGATTTATCTGGTTTCTGCATCTGGGAAGAAAATGAAACGTGAAAGTGATTTAATTGATGTATGGTTCGATTCGGGTGCAATGCCTTATGCACAATGGCATTATCCTTTCGAGAACAAAGAAATGATCGATTCGGGCAAAGCATTTCCGGCCGACTTTATTGCCGAAGGAGTTGATCAAACCCGTGGTTGGTTTTTTACATTACATGCCATAAGCACGATGGTGTTTGATTCTGTTGCATTTAAAAATGTGGTTTCGAACGGTTTGGTTCTCGATAAAAACGGGAATAAAATGTCGAAGCGTTTGGGAAATGCTGTTGATCCATTTGATACGCTTGGAAAATATGGTCCCGATGCCACACGTTGGTACATGATTGGAAACGCCCAGCCTTGGGACAATCTGAAATTCAACGAGGATGGCATTACCGAAGTTCAGCGGAAATTCTTTGGAACGCTCTATAACACGTATGCATTTTTTGCATTGTATGCCAATATCGACGCGTTCAGAATGAACAAAGCCACCCAAATACCGGTTCAAAATCGTCCTGAAATTGACCGCTGGGTTTTGTCGCGATTGAATAGTTTGAAAGAAGAAGTTCAATTGAAGCTGGAAGATTATGATCCTACGCCTGCTGTTCGTTTAATTGAGGAATTTGTAACCGAGCAACTCAGCAATTGGTATGTTCGTTTGGGGAGAAGACGTTTTTGGCGAAGCGAAAGTGATTCCGATAAGCAAGCAGCATACGAAACGCTCTTTGAATGCCTCGAAACGGTTTCCCAGTTGATGAGTCCAGTTGCTCCATTTTTTGCAGAATGGCTTTACCGTAATTTGAATGCCGCATCCTCCGAAGGAGTAACTTCTGTTCACCTAAGTAATTGGCCTAAAACCAATACGGATCTTATCGATGCAGATTTAGAAGAACGCATGGAACTCGCTCAACGCTATTGTTCGATGATATTGGCGCTTCGTAAAAAGGTAAACATCCGTGTTCGTCAGCCACTTCAGCGAATAATGGTTCCAATTATTGACCCGCGTATTCAGTCGCAATTGGACGGAGTGAAGGACTTAATTCTTTCCGAAACCAATGTGAAAGAATTGGCTTATGTGGGCGATGATGCGGGCATGATTGAGAAAAAGATTAAGCCCGACTTTAAAGTTCTTGGACCTAAATTCGGGAAACTAATGAAGAGCATTGCTGCAGTCGTAATCACATTCGATAGCAACCAAATTAACGCGCTTCAGCGAAATGGAGAATTGGCCATCGAAGTTGAAGGTCAAACAATCCTTTTACATTTAGAGGATGTGGAAATTTTCACCGAGGACATTCCGGGTTGGCTAGTTGCTAGCGAAGGGGCGCATACGGTTGCCTTGGATGTTATGTTAAGCGAAGAGCTTTTGGAAGAAGGTTTAGCTCGCGAACTCGTTAATAAAATTCAAGGTATTCGCAAAAATAGTGGCTTAGAAGTAACTGATAGTATCGAAATTGTGATTGGTTTTCATCCTTCGTTGACGAAAGCAATCGAAAACAATAAATCTTATATTTGCGCCGAAACTTTGGGGGCATCTTTAACAATAATTAATCAGGACCCAAGCGCCAACGGTTCTGTGGTAGAAATTACCGATGAAATATCTGTGGCGATAACAATCTCTAAATTGAATTAAAATGAGTCAGCAAGAAAAAAATAAATACAATCCTGAAGAGCTTCAGGAATTTAAAGATATCATTGAAAGAAAACTCGTTGAGGCGCGTAATGATTATGAACTCTTGAAAAGTGCATTTTCAAATAAGGACGATCATGGTACAGACGATACTTCCCCTACTTTTAAGTTGATGGAAGAAGGTTCTGATGTTCTTTCAAAAGAAGAAACTGGTCAGTTAGCCGCTCGCCAACAGAAATTTATCGAGAACCTTGAAGCAGCTTTGATCCGAATTAAAAATAACACCTATGGCATTTGTCGTGTTACTGGCAAATTAATTCCGAAAGAACGTTTGAGAATTGTTCCTCATGCAACGTTGAGTATCGAAGCTAAAAACCAACAATAACATACTAGCCCTGCACAAAAGCAGGGCTTTCTGATTTTGAAAAAGTCGCTGATTATTTTATTGTCCGTTTTACTGGTTGACCAACTTGTTAAAGTTTGGATTAAGACCCACATGATGCTTGGAGAATCCATCCAAGTAGCTGGAAATTGGTTTTATATCACATTCGTAGAAAATAATGGGATGGCTTTTGGGATGGAATTCGGCGGTGAATTCGGGAAGTTATTTCTCAGTTTATTTCGGGTTGTTGTTGTTGGAGTAATGGCCTATTACCTGCTTAAAGCAGCCAAAGAAAACAAACTTCACCCAGGTCTTCAGGTTTCCTTTTCCTTAATCATCGCGGGCGCAATTGGCAATATTATAGATAGCGCCTTTTACGGACTTTTTTTTAACGATAGTTTTGGACAGGTCGCTAGTTTTATGCCTCCTGAAGGAACGTATGGGAAATTCCTACACGGAAAAGTGGTAGATATGTTCTACTTCCCAATATTTGAAGGACATTTCCCTTCTTGGTCGCCCGTTTTTAGTGGAGAAGCATTTGTCTTTTTTAGTCCTGTTTTCAATGTTGCCGATTCTGCCATAAGCATTGGAGCAGTAATTTTCATGTTTTACCAGAAGCATTTCTTTACTGAAAAACAAACTGCTCAAGCAGAAATTGAAAACGAATCAGGCAATTAACCAGCCTTTTTCTAAGAGATATTCTGCAATTTGAATGGCATTGGTTGCCGCGCCTTTCCTTAAGTTATCGGATACAATCCACAAATTGAGCGTCTTTTCTTGACTTTCATCTCTGCGAATTCGCCCCACAAATACCTCATCTTTGTTGTTTGCATTGATAGGCATTGGGTAGCTGTTTCTTGAAACATCGTCTTCTACAAGAACTCCGGGAGCGTTTTCCAAAAGATTTCGGATATCCAGTAAATCAAATTCGTTTTTAAATTCCACGTTCACCGCTTCCGAATGACCTCCAATTACTGGTACGCGAACAGTTGTAGCGGTTAATGAAATAGTTGCGTCGCCCATTATTTTACGCGTTTCATTGAGCATTTTCATCTCTTCCTTGGTATAACCGTTTTCAAGAAAAACATCAATGTGGGGCAATACATTTAAGTCGATTGGGTGTGGATAAGCTGGCTCGCAAGCTTCTCCATTTCGTTCGCTAATTAATTGATGAACTGCTTTTAATCCTGTTCCTGTTACACTTTGGTACGTTGAAACCACAATGCGCTTGATTGAATATTTCAAATGCAAGGGATTTAATGCAACAACTAGTTGGATCGTGGAGCAATTTGGATTCGCAATAATTTTATCGTTTTCATTAAGGACACTAGCATTGACTTCGGGCACCACCAGTTTTTTGCTTGGATCCATTCTCCAAGCCGATGAATTATCGATAACGGTACAACCTTGTTCTGCAAAACGCTCAGCCCATTCAAGCGAAACGCTTCCTCCAGCAGAGAAAAGCGCCAAGTCTGGGCGAAGCAATAACGCTTCTTCGGCTGTCACTACATTGTAATCATTTTCTTTGAAACGAATCGTTTTCCCAGCAGATTTGAACGAAGCGACGGGAATTAGCTCCGAAATAGGGAAATTCCGTTCTTCCAAGATACTTAACATTTTATTTCCAACAAGTCCGGTAGCTCCAACAACTGCAACTTTCATTTATTCTATAAGTTTCGTTTCTTTATACAATATTTTTTCAAAAGTAATCATTAGCTTAACTCTATTTATGTATTCAATCATTAAACACACAACCTTATTTATTTTCATCGTATTACATCATTCGATATTCTGTCAAGTGCAGGACGATTTTGCCGATGGCAATTTCAGCAGTAATCCAGTCTGGTCGGGGAATACTTCCGAATTTCTTGTCAATTCCATTTTCCAGCTTCAAAGCAATGCCGACTCTACTACAACATCGAACCGGGAAGTATATTTAAGCACGCCATCCGTTTCTATTGACGATACCCAATGGGAATTCTTTGTTGATCCGAAAGTTTCTACTTCATCGAACAACCGCATGGATGTGTTTTTATGTTCAAACGAAGCTGCGTTAAATGGAAACAACGCCGGATATTTTGTTCGAATTGGTGGCACTCCCGATGAAGTAGCCCTGTTTCGGAAAGATGGGCAAGGTTCGGAAACCTATGTTATTCAAGGAGTTGTTGGGAGTATTAACAGTAGCAGTAGCAATCCAACCAAAGTAAAAGTTACCCGTGATGCGGCAGGAAATTGGACTTTGTATGCCGATTACAACGGAACGGGCGCTTTGTTCGAATTAGTTGGAACGGCGCAAGACATTACGTATACAAGCTCCGCCTATTTCGGGATTTTGGTTCGGTATTCCAACACATATCGACTAAAATATTATGCCGACAATATTTACGTAGGGCCCATCATTGTTGATAATGTGGCTCCCATAGTTCAATCTATAAAAGTGTTATCGGCTAATTCGCTTGAGTTACAATTTTCGGAAAGTGTGAGTCAAATTACCGCCCAAGAAACAGCTAATTATTTGGTGAATAATGGCATTGGAGAGCCCGTTTCGGCAGTGCGTTCTGCAAGTTCCTTTTCTAAAGTTACCCTGAGTTTCATTGCCAACTTCCAAGAAGGGATTGAAAATGTCCTCACCACAACTGCTGTCGAAGACTTGTCTGGAAATGACATGAATCCACAGCAAGTTCCCTTTCTGTATTATCGTGCAAAGCCTTACGATGTGGTAATTAATGAAATCATGGCCGATCCCGATCCTTCGGCTGGATTGCCCCCCGTTGAATACATCGAATTGATGAATAGCACCTCCTTTCCAATCAATCTTGAAAATTGGAAAATTGAAGCAAATACTTCAATGAAAGATATTCCGGCAATTATTATTCAGCCCGATAGTTTTGTGGTTTCAACGAGCATTACAGGACAAGAATATTATTACGATTCACTTGCTGTTGCAGGTTTAACATCCTTTCCCGCTTTAACAAACACCGGTTCCCGTTTAACACTATACAACCAAGATACAACGGTAATATCTTCCGTAACCTATGCCGATTCTTGGTATCAAAGCAGCAGCAAGGGGGAGGGCGGTTACTCACTCGAACAGGTGAGTCCATTAAATCCATGTTCTGGTCAGGAAAACTGGATTGCCTCCGAGCGAAATTGGGGAGGAACGCCAGGAAAAAGAAATAGCGTGTATGCAGCAATAGCAGACATAAACCGCCCAACAATTGAGCGCGTTGTTGTATTAGCAAACGACACCATTCGGGTGTTCTTTAACGAAAGCATTCGCGAAGAAAGCATGCTTGATTTAACCAGCTATTCCATCGATCAGGGAATTGGCCAACCTTTGAACATTGCTACTTTCTCTCCCGATTTTCGTTCCGTGAAGCTAGCTTTGGCAATTCCAATTCAGTCGGGCATTTTATATACCATTCGTGTTGTTTCTTCCCTCCTCGATTGTATGGGAAATGCCTTCGATGTTGAGTCGACTGGGCGTTTTGCACTCCCGGAAATTGCTCAAATCAACGACATTGTAATCAATGAAGTTTTAAGTAATGAGAAAGATGGAGCAAGCGATTTCGTTGAGTTATACAATCGTTCTTCCAAAATCATCGACCTCGCAACCTTGCAACTTAGTCAGTACGATACAAGCACGAATGTTCCCCTTAACGCCGATATTATTACACCCGATGGCTACTTGATTTTTCCTGGAGAATATTTGGTGTTAACCGATGATATTGCTGGAGTTAAAAATTTTTATAGCACTTCAAATCCCAACGGATTTTTGGAAATGAGTAGTTTTTCAACGCTTAATAATGATGATGGTACAGTTGCATTGTCGAGGGTTTCAGACAATACTTTCATCGATAAGATGGTTTATTCGACCGCTTTGCATTTTGCCTTATTGAACGATTTAGATGGCGTGAGTTTGGAGCGAATAAATTACGAACGCCCATCGAACGACAATACCAATTGGAATTCGGCTTCATCGAATGTTGGTTTTGGAACACCTGCCTACCGCAATTCTCAATACAGTCCATTGGTTGAAACACAATTGGGGAATGTTAGCATTTCGCCGGAAGTTTTTTCACCCGATGGTGATGGATTTGACGATGTGGTGAACTTTGGGTATGCATTCGACACCCCAGGTTTCACAGGCACTTTGAGCATTTACGATTCGAATGGCCGTCTAGTAAAATATGTTGGCAGAGGGCTTTTACTCGGTACTTCAGGTCAATATTCTTGGAACGGAATAAACGAGCAAGGTGAGAAAGCGCAGTTGGGAATTTATGTTTTTGTTTTGGAGGCGTTTACCTTGGACGGGAAGACATCCAAAATAAAGAAACCCTTTGTACTTGCTGGAAAGCTATAGTAAATGCTTGAACATAGGGTCTTCGTTCAAAAGCACATTGTACATATCCTGATGCACTTTTTGTTTAAGATCTGATAGATTTTCTTTGGTTAATCCAACGGTTTCGTATGGGCCGAGGTATTTAATCTTGATTGTTCCTGGACGAACGAAGTAGCTATCGGATGGCGTAATATTTCGCGCATTGATTGTGCACATGGCCACAATGGGCTTTTGACTTTCAATCGCAAATCGAAATGCTCCATCATAAAAATCGTTCAATGGTAGATTGCCTTTGTTGCGCGTGCCTTCAGAGAAGATAAAAATGGAGTTCCCATTTACTATTTCTTGCATCATAGCTCGCGAACTTTTATCACGACTTTCTTTGCTTCTTCGATCTACCAAAACGCAAACCGTTGAAAAAAGAAATCCAAGCAATGGCATTTTCTTTAGCTGAATTTTAGCAAGCGGCTTAATACTAATTGGCGGACTGTAAGCCCCCAAAAACATGTCGAGATTCGAGCCATGATTACACACTATAATGCAAGGCAGATTATTTTCTAATATGTGCTTGTTTAAGGTTTTAATACGAATGCCCGCACAGAAAAAGAATAATGCAGACCAGGATTTATAAATGGCCATCATGGGTTGATGGGCCTTTTTTCCTAAAATGGAAATCAAAATCAATGACAAAAGGCTTGAAGACACTAGGAAACAAAGGAATACAAGACTTAACCAAATCCAATATGGGACAAAAAAAATATAGCTGAGATTTTTAAACACGGCCAAATGTAAATAGGATTATTTGATTTGCGATTATTTTACAAAAACCAATAATCCACTTATCTTCGTCAAATGCAGTATGATTTTTTAATTGTAGGTCAAGGTATTGCAGGAACCACATTGGCAATGGAATTAATTGCACAAGGTTCGAGTGTTCTTGTAATAGACGCTTACAATAAATCTTCTTCTTCTCAAGTAGCAGCAGGCTTGTTTAATCCAATTGCATTTCGAAGAGTTGTGCTTGGCTGGAAGGCAAAAGAATGTTTGAAAGAAGTTCAGCGGTTTTATTCAAGCCAAGAGGAGTTTACCGAAACGCACTTGTTTTATCCGAAAGATATTCTGCGAATTCATGGAAGCGCCGAAGAAGTTGATATTTGGAAAAAACGCTCGCAAGACCCTGAATTTTCAGGCTTATTAAGCGAAACTTTACACGAACAAGATTCCCCATTTTATTTCCAACCATTTGGTGTTTCCAAAGTATTGGGAGGTGGTTTTGTGGATACCCGAACTTGGCTTTCGGCCGTTAGACGAATATTTTTAGCGCGTAATATTCTACGAGAAGAACATTTTGAAGAACGGCATTTGGAGATTTTACGCGAAGGCATTCAATACAAAGAAATTCGAGCAAACAAGGTGATTTTTTGCGAAGGAGCCGATGCTCTTCAAAATCCTTGGTTTGGGCATTTGCCATTTAACCTTGCAAAAGGCGATTTGGTTATCATTCATGCTCCAGGATTGCCTCAAGAAATTTTTAATGGGAGCATTTATGGAATTCCATTAGGCGAAGGTGTTTTTCGGGTTGGATCGACTTACGAATGGGATTTTTCGGACGCTCTTCCATCACAAGAACGGGCTCAGGAATTGGAAGAAAAGTTAAAGAACTTGATTCGGGTTCCATTTAAAATTATAGGACATGAAGCCGGAATTCGCCCAACTGTAAAAGATCGCCGACCATTTTTAGGCACGCATCCCGAAATTAAATCACTTGCTATTTTCAATGGTTTGGGAACTAAAGGCGTTTTACTTGCGCCGCTTCTTTCAAAAGAAATGGCTTCGCATCTCATTCATGGAAACGAATTGTCGGATGATGTTAACATTGCACGGCTGTTAGGTCGAAAATCTTATTCATGAGCACAGTCGAGAAGCGGCAGTATTTTGAGAATTTGGATGCCACGCGATTCATCGGCTTTTTACATGTTTTTCTCGCCCATTGCTTTTTTACATCCAATCCTGAAATTTCAACCTCTCCTCTATTTATTAATATTACAACTCATATTGGAGCAGGATTTCTTGGGCTTGATTACTTTTTTGTGCTATCGAGTTTCTTGTTAACCTGGCTTGCACTTGCAGAGTGGAAATCAACGGGCACTTTTCGTCCCGATTTATTTATGATACGACGGGCCTTGCGATTATGGCCTTTGTATTTCGCCATTGTATTAGGCACGTATCTTATTTATTGGAGCATCGGGAATCAATTGGCAATACACTCGCTTCCGCCATTGGAGGTTTTTTTATTATTTATTTCCAATTTCTGGATTGCGAACCAGGGTCAGAACTTCCTCTTTCTGCTTGTTTTTTTGTGGTCGATTGCTGCCGAAGAGCAATTCTACTTGGCTTGGGCATTCGTCCTTCGCTATCTGCATAAAAGACTTGTTTTTGTTTGTATCCTGATGATTTTAAGTTCTATTATTTTTAGATGGTATCATCTGAACAAAGAATCGCATTTATTCTTTAACACCTTGAGTTATTTAGGCAACTTCGGAATTGGAGGATTAACTGCTTGGCTTGCATCCAATAATACCTCATTTATTAAGCGTGTTGAAAACCTTACTAAATCGAGCATTTTCTTGATTTACCTATTCTTTTCAGTTTTGACAATTGGTTATTTCGAATGGTTTCAAACGCCCTTCATGGTTATTTTTGAAAAACTCGTATTTGGAGTGTTCTTCGCGTTTGTGATTTTAGAACAAAGTTTCGCAAAGCATTCTGTATTTAAACTTGGTCGGTTAAAACGCATTAGTTTTTTAGGCCAGCTGTCTTTGGGCTTGTATTGTATTCATGGTATTGTGCTAACCGCCGCCATGGTATTTTTAAAATCGCAGGGCTTCGCATCCCACTATTGGCAGGTGTTTCTTGTAAACCCTTTGCTTATTTTGAGCATTACCATTGCTTTTTCGCGACTAAGTTTTTCGTATTTCGAAAATCCAATTCATCAATTTCGGAAACGCTTTTACCCGAAGACTTCTTCCAACACGTCGGGCGTTTGAAGATTGGAGATAGAGGGCAAATGCCAGCGAAAGAAATCGAGTAAACCTCTTGAGATTTGTCGGCGTAAAGGCCTACTGAATTTTAACGAATGGAGTTCACCAAAATTGGTGCAGAGTAATTGATGAACCGCTTCGCTGGAAGGTAAATCGAGACACGTTGGGCCCGGACTATGATGAAAAACACCATCTGTATATTGAAAATACCTGTTTTCAGATGAGAAATTGGACTGGGGATAAAAACCTAAAAAGCGTGAAAATTCCAAAAGAAACTTCAAATGAAAATCTGGAATTTCGGTTGGTGTTTGATCGAGTAATAACAAGGTGTTTCTGATGAAATCGAACAGCTCATCGTTGCGTTCCTCCTCTTTGATGGTTTTAAGAAGCACTTCCGATAGAAATAAAGCTTGCGCCGTTTTTCCAGTTGAAAATGGAATTCCTTGGTACGGAAAATCAATTCGAAGTTCTTTGATCTGTTGAAGCCCACGATTTTCTTTGATTTGCATTTGAAGCTCAACCAAACTCAACGCTTGCAGCAATGCGGCTTTATTTCCTCCTTTTTTAC
>JBBALS010000008.1:3515-20267 GCA_040402915.1 Flavobacteriales bacterium | reverse complement strand
CTTAATTGCGATATTCAAACCATTGTTAGAGCTGTAAACAAATTTACCTAATAGGTTTGGTTGAACTTTTGTAGCAGATTCGTTAGCACAAGATGCATTCGTTCCAGCGATGTTTGTAATCAAGTATTGGTTAGGGTTTGCAACGTTGTATGGCATAACACTGTTATCAGTCCATACTTTGATTGTTCCATTGTAAACTGAATCGCGGTATGCGATGTATTTACCAGTTTGAACCAATTTAGAAGCAACACCTGTGAAATAACTTTCTTGTAAGAAAGGAACAGTGAATGCAGCTGTATCTACAGATGTAAATCCTGCAGTTTTGTTGAATTCAACACAGAACAAATCTCCAGAACCTGTGAAACGGGTGCTTGCAGGAGCATTAGCATTAAAGAAAACAGAAATGTTGATTTTACCATTTGCTGCATCGATGCTGTTAATGACATCAACATAACTTGGGTTTATCACATTATTTGCCATGGTTACAACTCCTGTAGGAGCAACTTTAGCACTGTTGTAAGCAATTGTTACGTCATATCCGATGATATTTGAAACTGCATCAACAACCTTTAAAGGAAGACAAAAAGTATTCGTGTTACATACATTAACAGAACCTACAATTGCATAAGGAAGTGCATTTGGATCAGCAATAGTGATTACAACAGCAGCAGAAGTTGTAATAGCACCACGGTTATCAGTAGACTTAGCAGTAAAGCTAGCAGAACCAATTACGCTTGTCCAGCTAACTGAGTATGGAGAAACTGCATCAACACCAATAGAAACTCCATTAACGAAGAATTCAACTTGAGAAACAGTTCCGTCAGGATCAGTTGCATTAGCTGCAACAGCTACTACTGCAGGAGCTGTAAATAATGAAGTTACTAATGGAGAAGTTAGAGATGCAGTTGGAGGTAAGTTGTTTACAACTGAAATAGATACAGCACTTGCAGAAGCAGTTAAACCAAGATTATCCGTTGCAACAGCAGTAATTACGTGGTTACCTAAAGTTGAAGTATACGTTGCAGCATATGGAGATGTTAAATCAGTTCCAACAGAAACACCATCAACCAAAAACTGAACAGAAGCAACTGAACCATTATCTGAAGCTGTAGCTGTAATGTTAACAACATCGCCAGTTACGAAACCAGCAGCAGCTGCAGGAGATGTAATAGCAACAGTTGGAGGAGGATTGTTTTGAACGTTGATGTTAACTACAGAAGAAGTAGTAGTTGCACCATCGTTATCTGTAGCAACAGCAGTTAAATTATGTGAACCAATTACACCTGTGTAAGTTGCAGTGTAAGGAGCAGAGTTATCAGTTCCAACAGAAACTCCATCTACAAAAAATTCAACACCAGTAACTGATCCATTAGCATCAGCAGCAGTAGCAGCGATGTTAACAACAGTTCCAGTAATAAAACCGGTACCCGTTGCTGGAGATGTAATGCTTACAGTAGGAAGTGCATTGGGAGCACCTAAAGTTCCTGCAAGACTTGGAATTACGATTTCAGCACCAGTTGGGTTGCTTGTTACATAACGCTCAACACCGCCAGTTGGAGTACCAATTTGGATGTTGAAGTTATAAGTAAGAATACCATCAGTAGTTAACTGAGCAATCAAGATACGGTTGTTTGAAGTTGGTCCTTGTGTACCTGCTAATGATGACCAAGCACCATCAGTTAATACAAAAGAACTTCCAGCTTGACTTGTTGCATCTAATGCAGCAGCAGCTTGTGCATCCGTTTGACCAACAGTTGTAACACTTGAAGGAGATCCTGCCCAAAGACCATCTTGAGTAGTTAATGGAATACCGATAGAAGCAGTTGTGTTAGCCAAAAGTCCACCTGCGTGAGTTACAGTTGCACCACCACTAGCAACATTATCTTCAGACTTAAGAACTCCGAAGTTTGAAGCACAACCAGCTCCAGCAGAAAGCCAAGAGTCAAGCATAACGGTGTTTCCAGCAGCTTGTGCTTTCGTATACGTTGGATTTACAGATCCACGATCTTCATTGTTGAAGAAAGTCGTGCTTGTTGTTAAAGATAGCGTGTGAGCTGCAGTTCCGTATGCCACTTGGAATTTGTATCCAGGTAACATATCTACATAGAAACGGTAAGTAACAGAACCTACAGGTAATGTTCCTGTTGAACCAGCTGCATCCGTTGCATTTGCTACGTAGTATTTTTCAACGATGATGCTTTCTAATCCATTCTGAGCGTTAGCCGATACTCCCGCAAGAAGTAAGCTTAGGCCTAAAAATATTTTTTTCATGAGTTAATTTATTATTTGGTTTGGGTTTATTAATTAGTTGCAAGACTGACCAAACTGACCTACTAAATCAAGGAAGTCGTTTGTGTTTGTAATACCGTCTTTGTTGATGTCAGTTGGGCAAGCAACTAATCCTGTTGTAGCAGAAATTAATTTAGCGTAAGCCCAATCAGATAACCAAGAAGTACCAGTTGCATCGAATGCACCACGGTAAGTAACTGGTGTAAAGAAACCATCAACTGGAGGAGTGCATGTAGTAGTAATGTTTGAAGCAGGTACAGCATCAAATTTATCAGTAACAATAACACCGCTTCCAGCAAATGTGAAATCGAAACCAGCAAGAGTTGCAACTGAAGCATTTCCATCAGCAGCAAATTTAGTTTGGTCAGCAGCAATAACTGTAGCTGTTGAGTTAGCAATTGATAATGGATTAGTACAGTTAACAAATGTGTTACAACCTACGAACAAAGTTGGACCACCTACGATTGTTGTACCTGCGTTATCAACTCCTGTCCAGTTATGGTAAGATTCGATAGTTCCTGTACGAGTTCCTACAGACTTAATCAAATCTAAACCACCTTTAAAGTTTGCGAAGATTGAGCTGTAGATAGAACCTTCTGTTCTTTCTTTTGCTTTGATTGCAGCAGCCCCAGAACCACCACCTGTTGCAGTTGTTGTTGATGCGTTTCCAATGATTGTAGCATTGTAAATTTGGCATTTAGAGCCATAAGAAGAGTTAGATTTTTGGTCATCGTTATCACACTCAAAACCATTATCACCACCTGTAATAGTAGCAGCATCTAATTGAAGACCAAAAATGAATTGTGCTTTACCTCTCCAACCTAAGTCGTAGTCAAACATATCATCATTACCGAACATCATTGCAGCATATTTAATGTTTACTGTACCACCGAAAAATTCGATACCATCATCATCGTTTGCAATAACTTCAATATGATCTAATGTAGTTCCGCGACCTACAGAAGCACAAGTAAGACCATTGATCTCATTGTTCGCTCCAACAGTTGCACCTGCGTGACGGATAGATACATAACGAATAATACCTGAGTTATCGTTATCATCTTCTTGTCCTGGAGGCATTCCATATAGGTTACGAGCATCAGCAGCAAGGAAACCTTCTACGAAACCGATACCATCACCGCCCTCAGTTGTGTTAACACCACCAACTTGAGCAGTACCTTGCCATCCGATAGTTCCAGCAGCGCTGTAGTTAGATGCAACTGTTAAGTTGTTTTTTGCTTTACCAAGAAGAATGATTCCACCCCATTTTCCTTTGTTGCTCATAGCATAAGTACCATCCATTGGATCTTCTTGTGCTGTAAATACAATTGGGCAGCTTTGTGTACCATCAGCGATGATTTTACCACCACGACCAACTAGGATAGCGTTTGCAGCAGCAGTTGTTCCAGTTGATGCACCTTTAATAACGGTACCTGGCATAATTGTTAAAGTCTTTCCTGCAGGAACGTAAATCTTGTTATCAAGAATGTACGTTTTGTCGCAAGTAAGGATTGTGTTTGTTGCAGTTAAGTCACCATCAGTAGCTCCACCAATAGTAGCCAATGTTGACATTGAAACTGTTGGACGAGATGAAACTGTAGGACATCCGCAAGCAGACCCTAAGTTGTTTTGAGCCGAAGCTTCAAAACTAGCAGCCATCGCAACAAATGCGAAAGCAGCAGTTTTTGTAAGATTTTTTTTCATGGTTAATTTGTTTTGGTTGTTGTTAGTTAGAAACATGCAAATATGTATCTGAATAATTTTTTAACAGGGAAATTAACCTTATCTATTCGTTAAGAATTTGATTTTTTATTCAGCGAAATGAAGGCAAAAATTAACGGAGTTTTATTCAAATATAAACGGGGCGTTAACTAAACGTTAAGTCGTTTTTGATTGATTTGTAGAATTTTAAGCTAGGCTTATTTATAAGATGTGAAATAGAGACAAATCTAAATCAGTGATTTGATTCCAAAAAAAAAGCGTGAATCTAACAATAGAAACACGCTTTATAAAATTGGATTTGAATATTTAGTCTTTTACACAACGTACGCTCATCCCGTATTTTTTTTCAATGTAAAATTTAAAAATTCCAGCTTTTTTATAATCTAATTGTCTGAACAAAGCCGTGTTTTCATCTTGCTGAGTGGATGTCCACCAAAATCCGGTAGAGAACAAACCTGGGTTTGACCAAGTTCCATTTCCAAGCCGACATCCACCAGCTAAAGCAGAAAATCCACTTGAATTGCTTGGCCAAAGCGAACCAAATCTAGTCCATCCTGCGGGAGCTTCTATTTTTAACTTTTCTCCGCAAGAACCTTCATCTCTCCAGTTAAGTTTATCGATATTTTCATTTGACATTCCCAGTTCGCGCTCCAAGTTTTGCCAATCTTGCTCAGTGGCAACATGCCAACCTTCGGGCGCAAGTCCATTCGAACTCGATACAGCAGCCCAATTATACAAAAGTCCGGGAGCTGTTTGGTTGTTATCATATAAACAATAAGCATCTAATCCAGAGCTCCAATCTGAAGAACTTTGTGATTGATTTATTGCAGTACCATTTCGGTATTTAGTCGCCTTTAAATTCTCTGACATCCACCAAGCATCACCAATTTTCACGGTGCCGTATGTATGGTTTTCAACATCCACTACAACGCCAGTTTCATTCTCTGGCTCGGGAGTAATTTTATCGTCTTCGCAAGAAACACATACGAACATGATTAGAATTGCCGCGAATGATGCGATTTGAAATTTACGTTTTGAGATCATACGTTTAATATTTAATAACTCTGCCAGTTTGAACGTTTTGAGATGAAACAAAACGTAGATTGTAAATGCCATCTGGCAATCCTGAAAAATCGATAGAAGTTGATCCCGTATTAAGATTTGTATAGGATACCGATTTAATGCGTTTCCCGGCGAAGTCAAAAATCTCTAATTGGTATTTTTCACCCTTGATGAAATTCCCTTTAACAGTAACGGAAGATTGCGTTGGGTTTGGATAAACCTGCAAGGTGCTTTCTAACTGGAGAACTTCCTCAACCTTAAGTTCAGGACATAAAACGGACATATCTAAATCGTTGCAAAGACCCACATAACAGCACATTTCCTGGATATTAAAATTTGCATTTCCATCAAAATTACATGCCATTGGATCCATGCACCCTAATACCAAAAGTGTTTTGCAAGAATCTTGAATATTGCAAGCATACGATGGGCTGTATTCCAAATATTCAGCATCCATACAACCACATGCTTGCGGATAAGAAAGGAACGCAGAAATTTGTTCTCCTTCATTTAATACAGAATCGCGGGCAACCAATTTTATAGTTTGTGATCCCAACTGCACTTCGAGGTTGAGTTCAAATGATAATTCTCCTTTGGTGGTAATTTGCGCAACCAAAACATGATTAACAACACTATCGGCGCCCATCATACCCGAATTTGACAAATAACAATTTCTGCTTTCAAAATGAGTTCCGGGAACAATCGACCCAAAAATGGTTGAGTCTTCATCGGTAATGATGTTGCTAAAACCAAAATCTACCCAAGCCACAGAACTAATTGTAATGGTATCATTTCCATCAGACATAGTAAGAGGAATTCCTGCCAATGGGTCATTGTTCGCTAACAATCCTAAATCATTATTAGCTCCTCCAATAAAAGAACCGTCCACATCGTTCGGTTTTAATACCCCGAAAGTTGTTTTCCCAGATGCCAATAATTTGGTCGTTTGACTTAAAGTAAGCCAAGAATCTAATGCAACCGTATTTTCTCCAAGGCGAGATTTCTGGAAATCTTTTCCGAATGTTTGCCCATCAATACTATTATTGAAAATGGTATCTGAGCTGTTAAAAATAAGTGGGTGATTTTGGTCTCCGTATATTTTTTTCAATCGAACACTCGGTGCAAGATCAACGTAAATACGATAGGTTTTAGAACCCGATTCAACAATTCCGCCCGTGGTATCTGCTGCATCGATTGAATCGGAAACATAATAAGTTTCTACAACTACATTTTCAATAAGCGATTGAGCATTAAGCCCATGACAAAAGAAAATGGAAAGAAAAAAAAGGCTAAAAACAGCTTTCATCTTTGATCGACTAGAAATAATTGGACTATTTAAATTAGAGTAAGTCATCATTAAAGTTTGTATTGAATTCCAATTTGATAATTTGTTCCATATCGATAAATATCATAATCGATATTGATTCCCTCTCCAAAATTGTATGTTCTTCGAATAGGTGAATTTAATAAGTCTCTAATCGTGAATGTAATAGCGAAATGCTTCCCTAAATTCTTGCTAAGTTTAATGTCGATAAGATTTCTCGGGGTTTCATAAATATCGGGAATCGATCCGCCTCCAGCAAGAACAAGCCGCCTTCCTTGTCTGTTGTAACTTACAGTTGCACTAAATCCAAGTGTATCGGATGAATAACTTAAAATGCCGTTTAACACATAAGGCGCTTGCCCAAACATTGTACGATTAATCGTTGCAATTGGAACGTATGTTTTAACTCCATTATTTAATTGAAGCAACGTTTGAACAAATTCCGAAGCCGATTTTGTAATGGTTATGTTGGAACGGAATTCTAAGTTTTTAAAGAGTTGTTTTTTCCCTTCCAATTCTATTCCCATAGCTTTGGAACGATCAACATTTTGCCAACTGTAGCCGATATTTGCATTTACGAGTTCAATGTGGTTTTTAAAATTCTTGTAGAAAAAACTCACAGAAAGGTTATCTCCCGACTTAAAATAATTTTCTAATCGAATATCATAATTATCAATCTCCACCATTTTCAAATCAGAATTACCAAATACAGGAGCACGTAATTCGAAGTCGTAAACAAAAATCTCGGACAGCTCGCGGATGCTTGGTCTCGCTACGGTTTTACTATAATTTGCTCTTAGATTAATTGGTTTCTCTTCATCACTTCTCAATTTGTAAATTACATTGATGCTTGGTAAAAAACTCAATTCTTTCAAATTCCCAGGATTGGGGGCTAATTCGATAATACCAAACTGGAAATTACGTCTTTCGTCGTTCGCGGCTAAACCCATTGAGTCGTAAGCAAAAACGTCTGTAAATATCTTAGCATCTTCAATACGTAAGCCTCCAGAAACACGAAGTACGGTGTTGATGTTGTAATCCGCCATGGCAAAAGCAGAAATTATTTGACTATTACCGATGGTTCGATTCGCAGGGTTTCCATCTCTTTCATAATACGCATCTATGGTATTATTATTTAATGCAAAGTTGTTCAAATCAAAGAACGGAGAAATATCCCCATTTAAAATGGTGTAATTCCCCGGAGTCGTAAATTTCAAGATGTAATTGTATTGATCGTTTTTGCGATCGTTGTGCTGGTATCCTCCACCAACTTTTAATTTACGAATTAAACCAGGTTGCTTGCTCAATGGAATTTCGGCAGAAACTTTAGTATCTAAAAGATTCTCGTCGAGGTATCTGTAAAATCTACTTGTGTTCGATGCTGTTTTATCAATTGTATAGGTACTATCGTTACTAAAAATATAGCCGAAGTTCTTAAAATCTGGGGCTATACTTTTTCCTTGCGTGTACGAAGCATTTGTTTCCACCTTAATTTTCGATTTCGGGAAATAATGTTCTGTTTTTGTCTGGTAAACAAGCTGTTTACGCTGTTCGTAAAACTGACTTTTTGAATAATTATAAAGTGCTGCGCCCGAGAAATCTTCCTCGCTGTCGTTACGCACATTGTTTACACCGTTAAAATTGGGCATAAAGAGTAAGGAAATACTATGGTTCAATGAGGGCTTATACGACAGGTTAATTAATCCACTCCATCCGTTTGTTTCTCGACTAACATGTTGTGAAATTGCACGGGCTTTATAAGCAACCCCATCCGCATCAACACCCGCTCTGTTTGCTTCAGCATTGGGGTCGTTTTGTATAGTTGTTCCATATCTGAATCCAGTCAAGAAACCGAGTGGCTTACCAAACAATTTAACTTGATTACCAATTGAAAAACTCTGACTGAAGTTTATTGGGGCCTTCCTAATTTTTGTATCCCAATTGTTAGGATATTTTTGAGAGGATTCCGCTGCTTTAGCATTGATTATGGAAAATGCTTTTCCTGCATATTGGTCGCCATTAAAAAGGGCACGCGCATCATTAAAAGCAGATTGATTATAAAAATCAGATTTATTTAATAATCCCAATTCAATCAATCCAAGTTTATAATACGTATCGTTCCAAGCAGAAGTCCCATTTATTCCTAACGATGCATAAAAGCTGGTAAGCCCCAAAGCTGCCATTTCTTGATACGGAGTTGGATCAACGTTTACAGGAACATATGCGCTGTGATCAACATTCCGATAACCATTGTCATAACCCAACCAATCGGTCTTGCTTCTCTCGGATGTTAACATATCCTTTCCGGTAGTCTGTGCATTATATCCAAAAGTGGATTCAATATTTACCGATAAATTTTCAGGATAATCTTTTGTCTCAACTGAGATATAAGCACCTGCCCAATCGCCAGGCAAATCGGGGGAAGCTGTTTTGGTAATGATAATATTATCGACTAAACTCGATGGGAATAAATCCAACTTAATGTTGTTTGTAAATGGATCCAAGGTAGGAATCCGCAATCCATTGATATTGGTTTTTAAATAGCGGTCGCCAATACCTCTAACCGTAATAAAACTTCCATTGGTTGAGACTCCGCTCACACGAGCAATGGCAGCAGTAACATTATTATCACCCGTTTTCTTCATCGTTTCCGACGAAATGTAGTCGATAGAAGCCGATGATTTCTTTTTAAGATTCTCGAGGTAATAATCTTTGTTCTTAACCGCAGTAGAAAAAACCTCAAACTGCTTAATCTCATTTTGCTTCGGAGACAAGGTATAATTCCGAATGACTACTTCACCTTTCTTGAATTTGATGAGCTCTTCAATGGGAGTATAGCCCACAAATGTAATGAGGATGGTTTGCGCCGAACTATCTTTAATGGTTAAGGAGTAATTTCCATCAAAATCGGTAGTAACCCCAACCGATTTATTTAACTTTAGAACAACGGCAGCTCCAATGACTGTTTCTCCGTTTTCATCGGTAATTTTTCCTCTTACTATACCTTGACTATATGTATCAAAGCAAATAAATAATAAAGCAAGGGCAACTATAAAATTTTTCATAAACGACTAGAAATGAAAAGGGATTCAATCATTGAATCCCTTTGTTTTAATTTCTTTAATTTCTTAATTCTTTGTGAATTTCTGAGTCGATCGTTTGCCGTCAGCAATTAATTCAACAATATAAACCCCTTTAGGAAGTTCTCTTATATCGAATTGCTCAATATTTTGTGAATTAAATCCAGCACTTGTTCTAACAGAAACTACTTGTCCGCGCATGTTATAAATAGAATAACGTTTTAATGAATTACCCATTTCAGCAGTTTCAATGGAAATTAATTCATTTGCAGGATTTGGATATACGCTGAAAAGTTGCGTTGATTCGGTTTGATATTTTATGCTATTCGGAACATCAGATGTGTACATTAAACCCGGAAATTCAATTTCAACACCTGTTGGATTTGATGAAACATAACGCTCAATTCCTCCTGAAGGAGTACCTAATTGGATGTTTAACTCAAAAGAAAAAACACCATCGGTAGTAAACTGTCCAATAAGAACCATGTTAGTAGATGGATTCGCACCCGTTGCACCTGAAAGAGCTGCCCATGAACCATCGCTAGTAGAAAAAACTGGTCCGTTCGTACCATCATTAATGTTGTCGAACATAGCCAATTGAGCATCAATACCCAATGATGTAACGGTTTGTGGAGTGCCTGTAACCATTCCATCTTGTTGAGTTAATGGAATACCTGCTGCACTATTATTATTTTGAAGAACTCCATCATTATTGGTGTTAGTCAATAGACCATCATCATCCGATTTTAACACACCAAAATTTCCGGCGCATGCAGCACCAACAGAAATCCAAGAATCTAACATCACGGTGTTATTTTTTGCTTGATTCTTTGTGTATGTTGGGGAAATTGCCCCTCTGTCTTCGTTATTAAAGAAAAGAGTAGTTGTTGCAATTCTTAGTTCATGAAAATTTGGGGCAGGCACACCATAAACAGCTTGCATTTTATAATCAGGTAACATATCCACATAAACGCGGTACGTTACAGATCCAACAGGTAAAACACCTCCTGTACCATTTACTGTTGCATCATTTGCATCAGAAATGTAATATTTCTCAACGATGATATTTTCTAGGCCCTGACCAAAAGCAGAAATTGAAAGAATAGCACTCGCAATAATTAGTAATGATTTTTTCATAGATGAATAGAATTTATAGTTCTTAATGGATTTTTTTAAGAAGAAATTTACCTCTTTAAATTCCCTACAAAAATATTCAAATAAAAAATTGAGTGTGTTTCTAATTGTTATTTTAAAGTTAAATAGTTTGTTTAGAAGCAAATGTTAAAACACCACAAATTACTGAGAATCCCAAAATTATTTAAATCTTCGGCCAGAGATTGCGTAACATAATATTAACGCAGCCTTAACATTTAAGCACGGAACACGCAAATAAGTTAATCGTTTTCAGATAATACTAATTGAAAAATCTACTTGGAAAAAACTAACGTTAATCCACACACAGATTTCTATCTGTCTTGGCGTTTTGATACATCAATGCGTTTGTCGGCATCAAGTCCTTCCACTAAACGGTCTTTACCCCAAATAAAATCTTCGCGTTCGTAATCGGAGGGAAGAAGTTCTTTGGTTAAAAAGATTGCCTCCTTTGGACATGCTTCTTCACACAATCCACAGAAAATGCAACGGAGCATATTAATCTCATAAACAGCCGCATATTTTTCTTCGCGGTACTTTCCTTCTTCGCCTTTTTGACGCTCGTCTGCGATCATCGTAATCGCTTCTGCAGGACAAGAAACCGCACACAATCCACAGGCTGTGCAACGTTCAGCTCCGTTCTCATCGCGCTTTAACACGTGTCTACCACGATAAACCTCGCTGTTTTCGCGGGTTTGTTCAGGATATTTTAGTGTAACAGGACGTTTAAAAAAATGCTTGAGCGTTACCGCCATTCCTTTTAATACAGCAGGAAGATAAGATCCCTCTGCAAGGGTCATGTTTTTGTCGGAAACGACTTTCGATCTGTTGGTAAGTTGCATGGTAATGTCTTGAACTTATTTATCGGCCCAGAGCAAAACTGCCCCAACGCCAAATAGGTGAATCAATGCCAATGGAATCATATACTGCCAGCCTAATCGCATTAATTGATCGTAACGGAAACGAGGTAAAGTCCAACGAATCCACATGAATAAAAAGATGAACGAAAAGATCTTTAGGAAGAAAACAAAAACTCCAATGATTGTAATGGCGTTTTGAGAAAGTCCTAAGCTATCCATAAAAGGAAAGTTGTAACCTCCAAAATACAAGCTCGCCATAAATGCGGATGAAATAAACATGTTGATGTACTCTGCAAACATGTAAAAACCCAATTTCATGGAACTGTATTCGGTATGATATCCTCCAACCAATTCCGTTTCACATTCCGCTAAATCGAACGGTGTACGATTACATTCTGCAAATGCACAAACAACAAACAACAAGAAACCAAGTGGCTGGTAAAAGATGTTCCAGTTCATTCCGTGTTGTTGTTCAACAATTTCCTTCAAGCTCAAGGTGCCCGTCATCATGATAAGAGCAATTAAAGCCAAGCCCATGCTTAACTCGTAGCTGATCATTTGCGAAGATGCACGAATAGCGCCCAATAGTGCAAACTTGTTGTTGGAAGCCCAGCCTCCAATCATAATTCCGTAAACACCCAAAGACACAACACCAAAAATGTAAAGTACACCAATGTTCAAATCGGAAACTTGTAAGGAAATTTCGCGACCCGAAATGGTCAACGTATTTCCCCAAGGAATAACAACACTGGTCATCAAAGCGGTGAGCATAGCTATTCCAGGCCCAGCAATAAACAGAAATTTATCGGATGCATTCGGAATAATTTCTTCTTTGAAAAAGAATTTGCCTGCATCAGCAAGTGGTTGAAAAATACCAAAGGGACCCGCACGATCAGGACCGACGCGGTCTTGCATGAAAGCGGCAATTTTACGTTCTGCATACGTGCTATACGTTGCAATTAGCAGGGTTACAGAAAATGCGATAAAGGCAATAACCGTTTTATCGAGTAAAAACAGAGTATCCATATCAGCTCAATTGTTTTTTAGGAAGTGATTCAGGAGATGCCACGAACTTCGTTCCTTTTTCATAATGATTTGCAGAAATCACCGAATGACTGTCGATGTGACGAGGGCCTTCTTCGGTCCAATCGCTCAACTCTTTTTTATCATAACGGCAAGTATTGCAAATGAAATCTTCTACTTCGCCCCATTGGTCTTTGCGGCCAGTTACACGGTAGACAGCATTTCCATATTTCCAAATCACTGCTTTTCCAGTACACTTTTCATTCTCGCAATTGCGGTGTGCATCAAATGGTTTTAAAAACCAAACGCGACTTTTAAAACGGAAGGTTTTATCGGTTAATGCGCCCACGGGACATACATCAATCATGTTTCCGGAGAATTCATTGTCGATGGAGTTCTGAATATATGTGCTAATTTCAGCAACATCTCCACGGTTAATAACACCATGAACACGGCCTGGAGTGAGCTGATCGGCCACTTTCACACAACGGAAACACATAATGCAACGTGTCATGTGTAACTGGATTTTTTCTCCAATGTCTATTTTTTCGAAGGTGCGGCGTTCAAATTCATAACGGCTTTGGCTTCGGCCGTTTTCATACGATAAATCTTGCAAATGACATTCTCCAGCCTGATCGCAAACTGGGCAATCGAGCGGGTGGTTTATCAAAAGAAATTCTACAACACCTTTACGCGCATCAACGACTTCGGGCGATGTGTAGTTTTCTACTTCCATTCCGTCCATCACCGTGGTGCGGCAAGAAGCTACCAATTTTGGCATTGGGCGAGGATCTTTTTCAGAACCTTTGCTCACCTTAACAATGCAGGTGCGGCAGTATCCTCCCGAAGTTTTTAGTTTGGAATGATAGCACATTGCCGGTGGGGCAACTTCCTTCCCGATCATCCGGGCAGCTTGAAGAATCGTTGTTCCGGGTGGAACCTCGATGGTGTGATTGTCGATCGTTACTTTCAGCAAGTCCATAGATACATGCGTCAAATTATGCGTTGACCATAGCTGGAGCTACGGGCATTATAGGTTCGTGATGTCCGTGTTTCGGATCTTTTATCTTTTCAGGAAACTTTACGTGGTGTTCAAATTCATGACGGAAATGTCGAACTGCAGCAGCAACAGGCCAAGCAGCGGCATCTCCAAGCGGACAAATAGTATTACCCTCAATTCTACGAGCTATATCAACCAATAAATCAATATCGTCTATGTTGCCCATGCCTTTTTCAAGTCGGTGAAGTACTTTCTCCATCCATCCTGTTCCTTCTCTACACGGACTACATTGACCGCAGCTTTCGTGGTGGTAAAAACGGCTAAAATTCCACGTGTTACGAACGATGCATTGATTCTCGTCGTAAACGATAAATCCACCAGAACCCAACATGGAACCCGTTGCAAATCCGCCATCAGCAAGCGATTCGTATGTCATTAATCGTGGTTCGCCAGCTGCTGTTTTACACACTAAATATTCGGGTAAAATTGGAACAGAAGAACCTCCAGGAACACATGCCTTCATGCGTTTTCCGTTGGCAATTCCTCCGCAATATTCTTCAGAGAATATAAATTCTTCAACAGGCAATCCAAGTTCAATTTCGTAAACGCCCGGTTTGTTAATGTTTCCAGATGCAGAAATCAGCTTGGTTCCTGTAGAACGGCCAATGCCAATTTTCGAATATGCTTCACCACCATCATTAATAATCGGAACAACAGCGGCAATGGTTTCAACATTATTTACCACCGTTGGACAACCGTACAATCCTGCAATTGCCGGGAATGGTGGTTTAATACGTGGATTTCCGCGTTTCCCTTCGAGTGATTCAAGAAGCGCAGTTTCTTCTCCGCAAATGTAAGCGCCACCTCCAACTTGAACGTACATGTCGTGGTCATATCCAGAACCCAAGATGTTTTTCCCAAGCCAACCATTCGCATAGGCTTCGGCAATGGCAGTTTCCAAAATACGCGCAACGTAAAAGTATTCCCCACGAATATATATGTAGGATGTATGAGCACCCAACGCGAAGCTCGATGTAATCATTCCCTCAATCAATAAATGTGGAATGCGTTCCATCAAATACCGGTCTTTGAAAGTTCCCGGTTCAGACTCGTCGGCATTGCAAACAAGGTAACGTGGAACTCCTTCTGGTTTTGCAAGGAAACTCCATTTCATCCCGGTTGGGAAACCAGCACCGCCTCGGCCACGAAGTCCAGAAATTTTCACTTCTTCCAAAACGGCTTCGGGTGTCATTGTTTTGATAGCTTTCTCCACAGAAGCATATCCGCCTTTTGAGCGATATACATCGTAGGTTGCAATTCCAGGAACGTTGTCGTGTGTTAACAGCAGTTTTTTTCCCATGGTTACTTACTGTTTTTATAGTCTAGATCGGTGTAGTTGCGACGTTTTCCTTCGGATCTCATACGCTCTAAAAGATCGTCCACTTTCGATTCGGTTAAATTCTCATGATATTCGGCACCGCACTGAAGCATTGGAGCGCTTCCGCAAGAACCTAAGCATTCAACGGTTTTCAATGTAAACATACCATCGGAAGTTGTTTCTCCCACTTTGATGTTCAATTTTTTGCTGATGTAATCAACAATGTCTTCGGCTCCGCGTGCCCAACAAGAAGAAGTTCTACAGACCTCTAAGTGACATTTACCAATAGGTTGAAGATTGTACATCGAATAAAACGATGCTACTTCAAACACTTCAATTGACTGAATCCCTAAAATGGAAGCAACCAAATCCATGGCTTCTGCGCTCAGCCAACCTTCGTTTTCGGCTTGAGCAATATGCAAAATAGGTAACAAAGCCGATTTGCTTTTCCCTTCGGGATAGCGGCCGATGATTGTATGTATCGTACTCATCGCATCCTCGCTGAATTTTAGCTGAGAGCGAACTGCGGGGTCGAAGGAATGCGTTCCTGTTGGATGTGCTGACATTCGATTGGTTTTAAGCGTCGAGTTCGCCTGCAATGACGTTCATGCTCGACATGGTAAGAATGGCATCCGAAAGCATCGATCCTTTGATCATTTCGGGGTATGCCTGATAGTAAATAAAACAAGGGCGACGGAAGTGTAAGCGATACGGTGTGCGGCCTCCATCGGAAATGAGGTAGAAACCTAATTCACCGTTTCCACCTTCAACCGCATGATAGACTTCTCCTTTCGGAAGATCCACTTCACCCATCACAATTTTAAAGTGCCAAATAAGCGCTTCCATGCTGGTATACACATCCTTTTTTGCTGGCAAGTAAAACTCAGGGCAATCGGCCATGTGCTTACCTTCGGGCATGTTGTTAAGCGCTGTTTCAATGATCTTCAAACTTTCACGAATCTCCGCCTGACGAACACAGAATCGGTCGTATGTATCGCCATTGGTTCCAATAGGAATGGTGAAATCGAAATCGTTGTATGAGCAATATGGATTCATTACACGCACATCGTAATCAACACCTGCAGCACGCAAATTTGGACCGCTGAAGCTGTATTCCAAAGCACGTTCTCCGGTAATTGGACCAACATTTATAACGCGATCCATGAAGATTCTGTTTCGTAGTAATAAGCCTTCAAACTCGTCGAAACGGTTTGGAAAACCTGCAATAAAATCGCGAATCATTTGAACTGCTTTCGCACTGAATTCGCGTTCGAAACCACCAATTCGTCCAATGTTCGTTGTTAAACGTGCGCCGCACATTTCCTCGAAAATATCGTAGATACGTTCGCGCTCTTGAAACAGATACGTGAAACCTGTAAGTGCGCCAGTATCAACTCCAATTACGGTATTACACACAATATGATCGGCAATACGCGAAAGTTCCATGACTACAATACGCATGTAATCGACCTTTTTCGGTGTTTGAACGCCCAATAATTTTTCAACCGTCATGTGCCATCCCATATTGTTGATAGGAGAGGAACAGTAGTTTAATCGATCGGTAATTGGAGTTACTTGATAAAACGGGCGGTGCTCTGCCAATTTTTCAAATGCACGATGAATATATCCAATGGTAGGTTCTGAGCTCATGATGATCTCGCCATCCATTTGTAAAACATTTTGAAACACCCCATGCGTCGCAGGGTGCGTTGGACCAAGATTAAGCGTATTGTATTGCTTAACTTCTTGTTCTATATTTTCTTCTCCGTATATCGATTGCTCTGCCATGAATAGGTTGTTTAGCGTCCAAAGAATCGGTCGTCTTTATCTTCGCGTGAGGAGTCTTCGAGTGGATATTGTTT
>JBBALS010000008.1:0-3415 GCA_040402915.1 Flavobacteriales bacterium | reverse complement strand
TGGTTGATTGGGCATGTGAACGGCGCAGAGGTCTGTCATATAACCAAAAGCCAAATCGGCTTCGTTCTTCAGAAATCCAATAACATCCAAATTGCGATCTGCAGGAATTTCAATAGTCAAAAATCCGTAAGGCGCATCATGACTAAGAATCGCATCAGCAAAATGATCCTGCAAACGAGCGAGGGTTGTTTCTTGTGTAAGTGCCATGTTATTCGATTCCGTAAGATGCGAGCAATGCTTTGTATTCGGGTTGGTTACGGCGACGAAGGCTTTCGCTCTTAACCAGCTCTTGTATTTTCATAACACCGTCAATGATTTGTTCTGGACGAGGCGGGCAACCTGGCACATACACATCCACCGGAATAATGCGGTCGATTCCTTGTAACACACTGTATGTATCAAAAATACCACCGCTAGAAGCGCATGCTCCAACGGAAATAACCCAACGTGGTTCGGCCATTTGCTCGTACACGTGTTTTAATACCGGAGCCATTTTTTTCGCAATGGTTCCCATCACCATTAACAAATCGGCTTGGCGAGGCGAGAAGCTCAAACGCTCTGAACCAAAACGAGATAAGTCGTAGTTCGAACCCATCGTTGCCATGAACTCAATGCCGCAGCACGATGTTGCAAATGGCAATGGCCAAATAGAATTAGCACGTGCCAATCCAATCACTGTATCAAGGCTAGTGGCGAAGAAACCTTGTCCTTCAACACCTGCCGGTGCTTCCACCATCTTCAAATCACTCATAGTGCAATTTTATTGATGTTTATTCCCATTTAAAAGCATCTTTCTTTTTGAGGTATAAGAATCCCAAAAGAAAAAACGCCACAAAAATGAGCATGCTGATGAAACCGTCAAAACCAAAGTCACGAAAATTTGTGGCCCAGGGATAAAAGAAAATAACCTCTACATCGAATAATACGAAGAGAATAGCTGTTAGAAAATACTTGATGGAAAAAGGCAAACGCGCGTTTCCTTTCGATTCAATACCGCACTCAAAATTCTCCAGTTTTTTATCTCCACTCCGTTTAGGTCCAATTAAATGGGTAATAACGAGCACCATAATCACAAATCCTGCGGCAAACACCATTTGTATCAGCAGAGGAATGTATTCGTTTGTTCCGTTCATAAAGGTTTTTTAAAGCTAACGTCTAACATTTCGCGAGGGATTATGTTTAACAGTTTCGCCCGAATTTTGCCCCCAAATCTACAAATATTTATAATTGAAAAAGGAGGAAGATTTAATGTTTTGAAAAATGAATTTTAATCTTCATTAAAAACTATTGTTTCGTTCATCAATATGCCAATTTGTTCTACTTTTAAGGATAGACGAACCCAATAAATCTCAATTTTAGTCTAAGTTCTGAGACATAATTGTTTTGTATTTCCAAGAGATTTTGTAAATGACAAAAACACGTGAATCCCCAAAGATGGCCACATCATTGACCTCTTATTTTTTATTCGCCAAAAATCCAGAAAACTCGAAGACGATCCACCGAAAGAAAATTAACCCAGGGCTTCGATAATATCGTACTTGGTAATGATGTGAACCGCTCCCAGCATGTCACGCACCAATACCGCTTCGTTTTCGCGGTTTATCTGTTTCGAAACTTCTTCGAGTTTGGCTTGCGGATTCACAAATGGAAAGGACTTCTGCATCACCTCTTTCACCTTCGATTGCTTCAATTCTGGGTTATCGCAAATGAGTACGTACAAATGACTATCACTCAATGAACCCACAAAGTCGTTTCCAGATTTTACCGGAATTTGTGATACATCAAACTTGCGCATAATCGTAAATGCTTCAGCAACGGAGTCTTCCGCATCTACAGTAACCAATTTCAAATGCTTATGGCGTTCAATTAAATTGATGGCCTTGGGAGATTTTTCTTCCAAGAAACCGCGGTCGCGCATCCAATCGTCGTTGAACATTTTGCCTAAGTAGCGCGTACCGTGATCGTGGAAAATCACCACAACCAAATCGCCCTCCTTAAACATATCCTTCATTTGAATCAAACCTGCCATGGCCGAACCAGCTGAGTTTCCGGCAAAAATGCCTTCTTCACGTGGAATGCGACGGGTCATAACAGCCGCATCTTTATCGGTTACTTTTTCAAAGTGGTCAATTACATTGAAATCGACGTTTTGAGGAAGAAAGTCTTCGCCAATGCCTTCGGTGATGTATGGGTAAATTTCGTTCTTATCGAAAATGCCGGTTTCCTTATACTTTTTAAACACCGATCCGTAAGTATCTATTCCGAGTATTTTGATGTTCGGATTTTTCTCTTTCAGGTAGCGACCTGTTCCGCAGATGGTTCCGCCTGTTCCAACACCCACTACCAAATGCGTGATTTTACCTTCGGTTTGCTCCCAAATTTCGGGACCGGTTTGTTCGTAATGCGCTTGTGAATTGCTGAGGTTGTCGTACTGATTAGGTTTCCAAGAATTGGGCACTTCAGCAATCAAACGGCTCGAAACTGAATAATACGAACTTGGATCTTCCGGTTCCACATTGGTTGGACACACAATTACATCTGCACCAAAAGCACGAAGCGCGTCTACCTTTTCTTTCGATTGTTTATCGGTGGTAGTGAAAATGCATTTGTATCCTTTAATAACCGCAGCAATGGCGAGACCCATTCCGGTATTTCCGCTGGTTCCTTCAATGATAGTTCCTCCGGGTTTTAGGCGTCCGTCTTTTTCGGCATCTTCAATCATTTTGAGCGCCATCCGGTCTTTGATGGAATTTCCGGGATTTGTTGTTTCAACTTTAGCTAAAACAGTTGCCTTAATGTCTTTGGTAATGCGGTTAAGCTGAACCATCGGTGTGTTTCCAATGGTTTCGAGGATGTTTTTGTAATACATGCTGCAAAGGTAAAAATTGCAGAATAGGGACGGAGGGAAATGTTTGGAAAATGAGAGGGTAGGATTTTTACCTCAATTAGAATTTCATTTTTTAAAGCGGAAATTTACTAACAATGCTTAGTCGGTAGTTTAGGTATTGAGTAAAATAGAAAATTAAATTCTTTTAGTACATTCGATGCGTTTTATAAATACATCTTAAATCCATACTAACAAATACATGCGCAAAATGAAATTATTTGTTCAAAGAGCCCTTTTCGCGGCTTTGACTTTTTTTGCATCAAATTCATTCGGGCAGTTGGCCAATGGTACACTAATACCAGCAGGTATTATCCTTACAGACCTCAATGGTAACTCGTATAATATTGATGCTCTTCTTTCCGGGGGGAAAACAATTTTCATCGACGTATCAGCAACATGGTGCGGCCCCTGCTGGGGTTTTCACCAGACGCATATTTTAGATGATTTGTATACTCAATATGGTCCTCAAGGAACTGACGAGGTTCGTGTTTTTTGGATTGAAGGAGACGCAACTACTTCAGTAGATTT
>JBBALS010000007.1:0-20331 GCA_040402915.1 Flavobacteriales bacterium | reverse complement strand
TTTCGCGTATCGTTGCGTGGTAGTCAATTCAGAATGGCCTAAAATGTTTGATATAACTACAATATCTACTTTAAGAATTAAGGAGTTTATTGCGAATGAATAACGTGCTTTATGAAAAGTGATTTTCTTTTCGATACAAGCAATTTTCATGATTTCTCTTAAATACTTGTTGGTTTGTGAATCTTCCATTACTGGATTTTCAAAAAGCAGTTTATCGGGGTTGTCCATATTCATGAGTGAATAGAAGCAATCTTGAATTGGAATATGCACCGTTTTTTCTCGCCCAACAGAACCTTTAATTAACTGCTTAACAATTTCATTTCCAACGATGTGTTCTCTTTTGAGGGTTTTTATATCTGAGTGCCTAAATCCTGTATAACACGCCACAAGAAAATACCTTAATACTTCTTGGTACTTTTTGCCAATTTCAAAATCTCTTGCGTATTTGCTTGACTTCGGTTTAACTATGGTTAGCAGTTCTTCGCTATCATATAAGTCATGCAGTGCTTTTAATTCTTCGGGTTCTAAATATACGAGCGCGGCTTCAAATGGGCTACCTACCTTGTAGTTATCGAATGGGTTTCGTGTTATTTTTCCTTCTTTATATAGTTGTTTCGTGTATTTTCTAATGAAAGAAACAGCGTGTAAAACAGTATTGGGTTTTTGACCTAATGTATTCGTCAAATACGCTTTATACCCATCAATGAAATCTTCAGTAATATCGTGTATTGATAGCTTTTTCTTGTATTTCTGAAGTTTCTCAAGATTAGCCTCAATGAATTTGAAGGTGCTCTTCTTTATTTTCGTGTGAATCTTCTCCCAAGCTATTCGGCTGCCGACAAACTCATAAAAGCACTTGGATTTTGAGCCATTTGTATCGTTAAGGTAAACTTCCTTCAGTCTTGTAATAGAGGCCAATTCACCTTTTTTGTCAAAATCATCAATGATGTTTTGTATTCTAACTTTATGTAAATCAATAATTTTCTCGTATCCTCCTGCACCTTTAATACCCTTTTTAATAGCTTTCTTTTCTTTATCATACTCGCTGGACTTAATCCGCTTTCCGATATTAAAATAGTCTTGTTCTCCATTTAAGGAAACTCTGAGCAAGATTGGGAATGTTCCATCCTTGCTTACATGATGCGTTTTGCAGTCTAAGTTAATTGTGTGTCTCATAGCATTTTACCTTTAAAAAATTACCCCGTAAATTTGTGAGGTATTTGTGAGATTGATTTGCATCTATTAGAGCAAAATCAACAAAATTTCCAATATCTCTAATTTTAAAGCGCTGATTGTTAGAGATATTAGAGATTGCTCTCTTGAAGGTAAAAGTGAGAATATGTTTAGGAAACGCTCGTTCTATCCATTGAACTATGGTGCCAAAGAGCGATTAAGTTAAATCTCTACAGTCGCAAATGTAATCAAGCCTTGGCTAAGTTGAATGAAAAAGTTGAGCCTTTGCCCGGCTCCGATTCAATTGTTAACTGGGAATTATGCAAATGAAGAAAATCGCGAATGAGCTGTAATCCAAGACCATGGCCCTTTTCTTTGTTCGTTCCGATAGTTGTATGGAATTCACCTTTGGTAAATTTATCGAGGGTTTCTTGAGTCATCCCTACACCATTGTCCTTAATACTGAAAGTGTATTCTGAATCGTACTCCAAAATTTCAATTGAAATAATTCCGTTCTCGAGGGAAAATTTCATCGCATTAGAGATTAGATTTCGGAATAATCCTTCTAATAAATTTTTATCTCCAATGATACTTCCTGTTTCTGGCAAATGAAACTCGAATTGAACCGATTTTTCACCAGTGTAAATTTGATTGATATTTTTAATGATAAAACTTAAATTAGATAATTCGATTATTTCAGGAGTGTATTTAATTTGATCATGTTGACTTCGAGACCATAATAATAAATTATCCATTAAATTAATGGTTCTTTTCGTGCGTTTCCGAAGTTCAGAAATTAGGGCATTTTTTCGTGTTTGATCTGCCTTATCGGAAGCTAAAAATTCAAGACCACTATCAATAACAATTATTGGGCTTCTGAGGTCGTGAGATAATAAAGAAAGCACCTTTTCTCTTGTTATAATAGTACTCTCTAATATTAAATTTTTTGCGATTAATTCATTGCTCTTTGCGATTAATTTTTCTTGTATTCTATTGTTTATCAATAAAATAAAAATCACCTCTAATATAGTAACTATAATAGCCCCGGAAATATTTAAAATCCATTCTATTTTTGAACTTTCTATTGAAACTACTTTGTAATCGCCCAATCGGATACCGGTAGTTTCAAGAAATACAAAAAGAAGAAATGTAATGAACGTAAGAAAATACCCAAGTCGACGTTCCGTTCCCTGAAAAACAATTAATGTCCCAATAAATATTGGGAAGAAATAAGTTAAAATATAAGTTTCTGGGGATCGAACTAAGGAATGAAGAGAAATTACTATTGAAATATTAATTAAATTCCAAACTTTAGATGCAATGGTTTTCTTTTTTTTATATAGTAAATAAGATATTAGGATCGATGGGAGTAATGATAAATTAAGATAAAATTGAAACTCTTCTTCAAAAAATAAACTGTATACGCAAAAAAATAAAGAGAAGAAACCTATAATAAATAATAATATTTGGTGAAGCTGATTTCCTTTTTTTACTAAAATGTATTCAGATTCGTCAGATCTAATTTCCTTATTTATTAATATATTCCGAAATGATTCTAGCAAATTCATTTTATATGGGTTGAGCTAATTCAAATATTTGAGCGTTTAAATCTACATAAAATTTAAGAGAAGATTATAGTTTTTTAACGACCTATCTTAGTCGATCCACCGCTTTAATAAATCAAATATTTCATTTTCAGTAAAGGGCTTTCCTAAGTGCGCATTCATGCCAGACTCAAGACATTTTTCTATATCCTCTTTATAAACATTTGCTGTTAACCCAATAATAGGGATGTTCATTCCCAAAGCACGAATTGCTGCAGTACTTTCGTATCCATTCATGATTGGCATTTGAACGTCCATCAATATCAAATCAAAATCGGCTTCTTTTATTTTCTCCACACCCTGTTGACCATCATCTGCGGTTTCTACGATAAGTCCAAAATTCTCTAAAATAGTTCTCGCTAAAAGTTGATTAATCTGATTATCTTCAACAAGTAGCACACGGTATTTCTCTGTAAATCGGAAAAGCTGAATTTTCTTAGGTAGTTCAATCGATTCAATCGTTAAACTAGGTAGTTCCGCTTTCACACGAAAACGGAATTTGAAAATAGCCCCAGGCGATTCAGAATAGAAAGGTTTTACAGGTGCTGGGCTCACTAATTCTATAGATCCTTTCATTAATCTTAGCAATTGTTTTACGATGGAAAGCCCCAAACCTGAGCCGCCATATTTTCGGGTGAACGTTCCATCTGCCTGAGTAAAACTGTCGAATATTAGTTCTTGTTTTTCTTTTTCAACACCAATTCCAGTATCGATTACACTACCCGAAACAAAGAAATAATCTTCGGTTCCACTTGGGTCTGTTTCGGTTTCGAAATTTACTTCAATACCACCTGAATCAGTAAATTTAATTGAATTGGATACAAGATTTATTACCAATTGTTTTAATCGTGTTGGATCGCCTAAAATATTTTCAGGAATACGCGAATCAAAATTCATAGTAAACTGAAGCCCTTTTTCTTTAGCTCTATATTGATAGGGAATGAGCGTTTGTTTTATGGTTTCAATGAAATTAAAGCGAATGTTTTCGATTGTGAGTTTGCCTTGCTCAATTTTATTTAAATCGAGAATGTCGCTAAGTAAATGCAGAAGTGTATCGCCCGATGATCTTATTAATTCTAGGTATTTTGTATCGTTTTCATTTTTATTATTCCGAATTAATAAATCAGTAAATCCAAGAATTCCATTTAAGGGAGTTCGAATCTCATGACTCATATTAGCTAAAAATCCAGATTTAGATCGACTCGCTTTTTCGGCTGCTTCCTTAGCTGCTTTGGCTTCCTCTGTTGCTTTCTCTAAATCAAATGTTCTACTTCGAACTTTTTCTTCGAGTTGAATATTTCGGGAATTAATACTTCGAGTTCGATATCGGAAACCAAGTAAAATAAGAGCTGCACCAATCAATACACACAATCCAATAAACCACCACGTTAGCCAAAAAGGGCGGTCAATAATAATCGTAATTTGAACTCCTTTTTCATCCCACAATCCATCACTGTTCGAACTTTTAACATGGAAAACATACTCGCCTGGACTTAAATTCGAATACGAATTAATACGTCTAGATCCACAGTAAATCCAATCATCATCGAATCCTTCCAATTTATATGCAAATTGATTTTTATCGCTTAATGCATAGCTTAATGAAGAAAACTCAAATGTGAAAAAATTTTGATTGTAATTTAATTTGACACGATTGCCTGTTAATGGAAATGATTTGTTTAAAACTTTAAATTCTGTTATTACAGTTGGAGGGATGTAATTGTTTTCATTAATAATATCAGGTCTGAATAAATTAAATCCCGCAATTCCACCAAAAATTAATTCGCCACTTTTCAAACGTTTTGCAGCACCTATACTAAATTCATTACTCTGCAATCCATCTAGAATATCGTAATTCCGAAATGTTTTTAATTTGGTATTGAATTTAACTAGTCCGGCATTTGTACTCATCCATAAATGCCCTGATTTATCTTCCTCAATACTGTAAATCATATCTTGTGGAAGGCCATTCCTTGCTGAATAATTAACAAACTTACCTGTTCTTCGATCTAATTTATTTAAGCCTCCTCCAAAGGTCCCCACCCAGAAAAATCCGAACTGGTCTTCATGAATTGAAATAACTGAATTGTTCGACAAGCTGAGTGTATCATTCGGATTGTTTCTATAGGTTCTAAACTTCCCGGTTTCTCTATTAAAATCACTTAATCCGCCGCCCAACGTTCCAATCCATAGTTTGCCAAACAGATCTTCTTTGATAACATAAACACTATTCGAGATTTGATTTTCTGAAACGGTTAGGTCAGGTTTAAATAATTTAAATGAACCAGAATCAGGATTGAATTTTACTAATCCTTTCCTTATTCCTGCCCATATTTCACCATTTCGAGTTTCTGTAAGTGAAATGATTTCATTGTTTAAACTGTTTTCATTAAACCGATCGAAACGAAAAACTTTTACATTTTTTGAATTCGGATCAAATAAATTAAGTCCGTTGGAAGTCCCAATCCAAAACCGACCTTTTTGATCAATTAGCATCGACTTTATTTCATTGCTAACAAGCTCGTTTTTGTCGCGCGAAGCCATTTGAAATTGTTGGAACCGAAGTGTTGAACGATCAAATTGATTTAAACCATCTCGAGTTCCAATCCAAATTAACCCATCCGAATTTTCTAAAAAACAATTAATCGCATTACTCGATAAACTCTCTAATTCATTGGGGTTTTTTTGGAATTTTTTAAAGCGACCTCCTAATTTACTATACAAGTTAATTCCTTCAGCAGTAACAATAAAAATAACGCCCGATTGCTCACGTAATAAATGCCGTACATCGTTATTCAATAAACTAGATGGATTATTGGGATTATTTTGTACATATTGTATTTCTTCCGAATCGATTGAGAGAATATTAATTCCTTCGGAAGTAGCCACCCACAAATGTTGATTATCCTCAAAACTCAGCGAATTAATGTAATTACTGCTTAATGTTTGCTTGTTCTTTATATCATGCTGATAATTGTGCATGATGCCATTTTTGCCATTTAATTTAAACAAGCCACCGCCAATAGTCCCAAACCAAATATTCCCTTTTGTATCCTCCAAAATACTCGAAACATTTGCCCATTGTTGCCCTTCATTTTTTGAATCGATATTTTGGAAAGGTGTAAAAATTAATTTCTGTGAATCAAGTTTATTAATTCCTCTTCGAGTTCCAATCCATAAATTCCCAATTAAATCTCGCCGTATAACATTGATATAGTTACTCGAAATGGAGTTGGTTTTTTTAGAAGAATATTGATATATATCAAAAACATTTGTTGCTCTTCTTAAGCGATTAATACCTCCACCAAATGTCCCTACCCAAAGATTTCCATTTTTATCTTCTTCAATTGCACGAATATCATTATTTGAAATGGATTTTAAGTTTTTAGGATCGTGTTTATAATGTGTAAAACTCTGCATCGCAGGGTCAAATCGGGTTAATCCTCCCCAAGTCCCAATCCATATAAATCCATCTTTCCCCGCATAAATACAATTTACATTATTATGAATTAAGCTGTTAATATTGTGAGCTTCTCTGCGATATTCTTTTACCGTATAGCCATCAAATCGATAAACGCCATTGTTTGTTCCAAACCAAATATATCCTTGTTTATCTTGTGTTAAACAGGAAATATTTCGCTGATACAGCCATTTTTGAGAGGAAACTTGTTCAAAAGATAGACTTTGAGCTGTTGCTTCTATAAAAGGAGCGAGCAGCACAATACAAGTTAATAAACGTAGGATTATATTAATTGCTATTTTCATTTATCAGAGTTGCAATATAGAAAGAATGTACTCTTTGTTTTTGCCTATTTGCATTTCCCACTTACATCGATTTTCTTCAGTTTTGCAGAATGGAAAATTGAAATATTTTTTTTGTGTCAATGCAATAATACAAGTGAGGCATCGTTTTTCTTATGAACTTTAATTTAAACTATGCAGAAACTTTTTACTCACAACGACATTATTCGCTTCGCATACAATGAAATGAATTCCAATGAAGCAGAAGAATTCAAGGCAGAACTTAAGGATCATCCTGAACTTGAATTGGACCTTGAACACATTCAAGCTACACAAAAAGCATTAGATCATTTAGGCGAAATCCCTAATCCCGGTATCGTAAAATCTTTGCTTGCTTATTCAGCATCACTTCAAATTCATAAAATTCCTTCCAGAGGAATTATTTTGGATATTGTAAAAAACTAAGCGAATTCTCGAACCATTTTTTTAAATTAACCCAATCCCGATTTTTTTAAATCGGGATTTTTTTATTTTTTATGACGCGCAAAGAACGATATCAAACCATCATTCAGTATTTCACAGAACATAATCCCGTTGCCGAAACGGAGTTGTTGTATTCAAATCCATTCGAATTATTAGTGGCCGTTATTCTCTCGGCTCAATGCACCGATAAGCGCGTAAATCTAACAACACCCGCTTTTTTTAAACGGTTCCCGGATGCTCCTACTTTATCAGAAGCTTCGGTTGATGAAGTTTTTTCGCTAATCAGATCCATCTCGTATCCCAACAATAAAGCAAAACACCTGGTTGGAATGTCGCAAATTTTAACCCAGAACTTTCAAAATATAGTTCCATCTAATGTTGAAGATTTAATGAAACTTCCGGGGGTAGGTCGTAAAACTGCGAATGTAATTGCTTCAGTAGTTTACAATTTACCTACGATGGCGGTCGATACACATGTTTTTAGAGTCTCAGCAAGAATCGGATTGACAATAGGAGCCAAAAATCCTCTGCAAGCCGAATTGCAATTAATGAAGTATCTTCCGAAGGAGATTGTTCCAATTGCTCATCACTGGCTCATATTACATGGTCGATATGCCTGTACTGCCCGTTCTCCGAAATGTTCCGATTGTGGTTTAACGCAGGTTTGCGCTTTTTATCTAAAGAAAATGAAGGTCGAAAACAGGTTAAACAAAATGGTTTAAAAGCGGTTTATTCTTCGAAAAATTCACAAATAATATATTATGACGACACTCAAAAAAGGCGATAAAGCACCAGCAATTTCAGCAATCGATCAGCTTGGAAATCCAATTTCTCTCGATCAATATTTAGGAAAGAAGGTAATTCTGTATTTCTACCCGAAAGACGATACCCCAGGTTGTACAGCCGAAGCATGTAATTTAAGAGATAACTACAACGAAATTTTGAATCAGGGATTTGATGTGCTTGGTGTTAGTCCAGATGCTGGAAAGGCGCACCTCAAATTCATCGATAAATACACGTTGCCTTTTAGATTAATTGCCGATACCGATAAAAAAGTGGCTGAAGATTATGGTGTTTGGGGCTTGAAAAAGTTCATGGGAAAAGAGTACATGGGTGTAAATAGAACAACGTTTATTATTGGTGATGATGGATTTATTCTCGATGTAATCGAAAAGGTAGATACTAAAAACCATACGGCACAAATAATTTAATGTTAGATTTCCTTGTTTGACGGGCATTTCCATACTTTTTAACAACAATGCTCATAACATTTATAGTTTTTTTTAAAAAAATTGGATGAGCGCATCCGTCTTTTGACGTATTTTGTGGCAAACAAACAGAAAATATAAATCACATGAGCAAAGACATGAATGCAGAGAAGCTGAAAGCGCTTCAGGTTATTATTGAAAAAATCGATAAAACATATGGCAAGGGAACCATCATGAAGATGGGTGATAGCCCAATAGAATCTATGGAAGTGATTCACACAGGATCGCTTTCGCTTGATTTGGCTTTGGGTGTTCAGGGTTTCCCTAAAGGAAGAATTATCGAGATTTATGGACCAGAATCTTCCGGTAAAACAACACTTGCAATCCACGCTATTGCTGAATCTCAGAAGGCTGGTGGCATTGCAGCAATAATCGATGCAGAACATGCTTTTGATCGCAGTTACGCCGAAAAATTGGGTGTAGATGTTGAAAATCTCTTGATTTCACAACCCGATAATGGCGAACAGGCCTTAGAAATTGCTGATAATCTGATTCGTTCTGGTGCTATCGATATCATCGTAATTGACTCCGTGGCTGCCTTAACTCCTAAGAGCGAAATAGAAGGAGAAATGGGCGATTCCAAGATGGGATTGCATGCAAGATTGATGTCTCAAGCGCTTCGTAAACTCACAGCAAACATCTCCAGAACTGGAAGTACATGCATATTTATCAATCAGTTACGTGAGAAAATCGGGGTGATGTTTGGTAATCCAGAAACCACAACGGGAGGTAATGCATTGAAGTTTTATGCATCAATCCGACTAGATATCCGTCGAATTGGTCAAATTAAAGACGGAGAAACTGTCGTAGGAAATAGAACGCGTGTGAAAGTGGTAAAAAATAAAGTCGCACCACCGTTCCGTACTGCAGAGTTTGACATTATATACGGAGAAGGAATTTCGCGTGTTGGGGAAATCATCGATTTGGGAGTAGATAACAACATCATTAAAAAGAGCGGATCTTGGTTTAGTTACGAAGACACCAAATTAGGCCAAGGCCGTGATTCAGTTAAAACACTTTTGGGAGATAATCCTGAATTGATGGAGGAGATTGATGCACGCATCCGAGTGGCTATTTCGGGTGTAGTAGCTCCAAGTTTAGAAAAAGCTTGATTTTAAAAGAATATGAACTTCCCTCAAATTCGGAATTTGGGGGAAGTTTATTTTAGGTAATTTCCACCGCTGAAATTTACCAGCAATTTTTCTATGCGGATTCCCTTTATTTTATTCAGTTTGGCTTTTTGCATGTTGCGTTTTTCTTCATGTAATGAAGCCCCAACAGCTGATCTCTCAACATCAGCGGGTATTTCCGCGGTTTTGTCTAAAGATTCGAATAATACCGATGCTCTTTATGCGCGTGCTAAATTGTACATTTCGCATAATAGTCCCGATTCCGCTTTGCATGATATGAAGCGATTGATTTCGCTCGATTCAAGCAAATCCAATTATTTCATCACGTTGGCTGATGTTTATTTAATGACAAACCAAACTCGGTATACGCGTCAAGCATTAGAACGAGCAATTAAACTAGATGTATCAAATAAGGATGCGCACATGAAACTTGCCGAACTTTTTCTTTATGTAGAAATGAGGCAAGAGGCAATCAATGAAATAAACGAAGTACTTAAAATAGACAAGTCAAATCCCAAAGCATATTATCTCAAAGGGGTTATTTACAAAGAATCGGGCGACACAAGTTTGGCAGTTTCGAGTTTTATGACCACCATCGAACAAGATCCCAAGAATGTGCTTGCGTTCGAACAAATTGGTTTGATATACGCGAGTGCACAAAATCCAAGAGCTATTGATTATTACCAATCGGCTTTACGTCTCGACCCTAAGAATTCACTTATCCGATACAACTTGGGGATGTTTTACCAGGAAACCAGGCAACTCGATAAAGCCATGGAAACCTACGAGGAATTAGTGAGTATTGATAAAGCATTTGCCAATGCATACTACAACATGGGCTTTATTCATGTTGAATATAAGTCGGATCCCACAAGCGCATTACCTTTCTTTGAAAAAGCAGCAATTGTCAACGGAAATTATCCTGCAGCTGTTTACATGCAAGGTGTTTGTAAAGAAAAGAAGGGTGATAAAGAAGGCGCCATTTCAGAGTATCGTAAAACCTTATCAATCAACGCTCGGTTCGAAGATGCTCGTACTGGTTTGAGTCGTTTAGGCGCTAAGCCTTAAAATATGCTCATATAACGGCAATCTTATTTAGAGCGAACTAATTTTAATTTTTTGATAAATCTATTTCCTGATTAAGATTGGCGGCAATAGCTAATTATCTTTGCAAAATGATTTATCTAACACTGCCCATTATATTGGTCACTTCTGTTATTTCAATTCTAACGTTTAATCGTCCGGAATTGATGGCGCGTTATCAATTTAATGCATACATGATTAAGCATCGGAACCAGTGGTATCGTTTTATTACGCATGCTTTTCTCCATGCCGATTGGATGCATCTTATTGTGAATATGCTTGTTTTATATTCATTTGGGCAATTTGTTGAGATGAATTTGGCCTTTCATTTCAGAGATATTTCCCCAATCATTTACCTTCTACTTTATTTTGGAGCGGTAATCATTTCCTCTATTAGTACGTTTCAAAAACACAAAGACGATCATTGGTATAATGCTGTTGGTGCATCAGGAGCTGTGTCGGCGGTGATGTTTTCGAGTGTTGTTTTCGGACCTTTCATGAAAATTTACTTGTATGGCATTTTACCATTGCCTGCTATACTCTGGGCTGCTTTGTATGTTGCGTATAGTATGTATATGGGCAATCGTCAATCCGATAACATCAACCACGATGCGCATTTGTGGGGTGGTTTTTTTGGAATGCTATTTACACTAATTCTCATTCCTTCTGCTGCGCAGGACTTTATTCAAAACATTCTAAGTATTTTTTAGGTTATGAATAAAGCGGTGTTTTTAGATCGTGATGGTATCGTTAACAAAGAACTTGGCGATTACATTCTTCGTTACGAAGAGTTTGAGATTTTGCCTGAACTTATTCCATTTCTTTTCGAAGTGAAACGTCGAGGGTATAAAATCATTATCATTACCAATCAAGCTGGAATTGCAAAAGGATTATATAACCACGAATTGGTTGAGGCTTGTCATACATTCTTAAAAGAAGAACTTTCAGGTCATGGTATTTATTTGGACGAAATATACTATTGTCCGCATCATCCCGATTTTGGTGAATGCCTTTGCCGAAAACCCAAAAGTTTATTAATCGAAAAAGCCATTGCCCGTTTTCAGTTGGATCCCGAGAAATGCTTTATGATTGGTGATAAATTGCGTGATGTTCAAGCTTCTGAAGGCGCAAGAGTAAAAGGATTTCAATTGCCAGCGAATCCTTCATTAGATCAACTTCTTGAATGTTTACCACAATGAGTCCAATCATTTGTTTTAACGGCCAATTTCTTGAAAAAGACGCATGGAACATGGGTTCGGAAAACCGAAGTTTCTTATACGGTGATGGTCTTTTTGAAAGTGTTCGGTTTCAAGATGGAACATTAATTTATATTGACGACCATCTGGAGCGTTTAGTAAGCGGCATGTTCACTCTAGGGCTAGATACAACGTTTTTTAATCCTTTGCAGATTTGTGATTTAATGCTCGAATTATGCAAACAAAATGAATTGCTAGATGCACGAATTCGTTTAACCATTTTTCGCGATGCGGGAGGATTTTATAAACCTTCGAGCGACAATTGCAGTTATTTAATTACTGCCGAGGCTATCAATCCTTTACTTATCAAAAATGATAAGGGAGTTCGTTTGGGATTGTATTCTGAAATTAGAAAACCAATTAACAGTCTATCTGGAATTAAGTCCTCGAACGGATTGTTATATGTTTTGGCTGCTCGTTATGCCCGCGAAAACAATTGGGACGATTCAATCATATTAAATGAACATGGACGAATTTGCGAGTCCTCTTCTTCCAATCTCTTCTTGGTTTTACCGAACAAACGCATTTTAACTCCTCCAATCTCCGAAGGTATCTTGCCTGGTGTAATGCGAAAAAACCTCATCAAATGGCTTCGTGAAAATGAATACCAAGTGGATGAGGCTATCGTTTTGACCGACGATTTTTATCGTGCGGAGGAAGTTTTTTTAAGCAATGCAATTCAAGGAGTCAGATGGGTTATCGCGTTTAAAGAGCGCCGTTATTTCAGCAACGTTTCGCGAAATATTATGGAAGCCTTTTCGAACTATTTGCCTTTTAGTTGAGTCGAGGATTTTCTGGGTAATTAGACCAGATAGCATGTTTGCTTTTACTTTGTTTAAGAATATCGCGCCATAAATTTTCGGGCTGCATAAGTAAAAGTTTTTCAGGTCTATCGAATATTAACCAAGAATCTTCTTCCATTTCTAAATTTAACTGCCCTGAATCCCATCCTGAATATCCTGCAAAAAAACGAACTTGATTGGGTTGAATAAGTCCAATGGAGGCCATTTGAGTGAGTTTTTCATAGTTGCCGCCGTAATGAATACCATCAGCAATTTCGAATGCACTTTCGATTAAATGGGGAACTGTATGTATAAAGAAAAGTGAGTTGCTATCAACCGGTCCTCCAAAATATACCGGACAATCAAAATCGGGAAACTCTTGAACTAGTTCATTAATTTTAAATCCAACAGGCTTGTTTAAAATAAATCCCATTGCTCCCTTGTCCGTGTTCTCAGCTAAAAGCACCACCGATCGTTGAAAAAGGGAATCTTGTAAAAAGGGTTCGGAAAGCATTACTTTTCCTTTTTCTGGTACTTGTTGATTTGTATTCATGATGCATTCAATTTCCTTCTTGAACGATGCTGAAGAAATAAAGTTACTCGCTAATGTTTTCGAAAAATTCAATCGTATTATAAATCCTATCGATGGTTAAAAAAAATGAGTTAAAATGAATCTCGTGTTCACATTTTCCTCAATTTCGTAGCTTAATTCATGGTTATTATGTTGGATAGAATTTTAGAGTTGCGAAAGGAATACAGTAGGGAAAAGTTGGATGAGCAAGTAACTTCAGATAACCCAATTCAACAATTCCGCGTTTGGTTTGAAGAATCATTAAAAGCAAAGCTTATTGAGCCAAATGCTATGATGTTGGCAACTGTTAATGAACAAAATAGACCATCTATGCGCATAGTTTTATTGCGCGATATTTTAGATGATGGGATTGTTTTTTATACCAATTACCTCAGCCGTAAAGGAAACGAAATCGAAATAAATCCTTCTGGTAGCGCTACATTTTTCTGGCCAGAACTCGAGCGACAAGTTCGAATTGAAGGTGTTTTGAGAAAGATTGATGAACAAGTTTCGGATAGCTATTTTGCAAAACGGCCAAGAGGAAGTCAAATTGGTGCATGGTCTTCGCCTCAAAGTAAAACAATTCAATCTCGAAATGAATTAGAAGAAAATGAATTGAATTATACTTCGCTTTTCGAGGGCAAAGATGTTCCTCGTCCACCACACTGGGGAGGTTATGTTTTACACCCCGATTACATGGAATTTTGGCAAGGCCGCGAAAACCGACTGCACGACCGAATTTGTTACACACTCTCGGAAGGCAATTGGGATCGTACCAGACTTGCACCCTGAATTAACGAGCAGCTGAAAAAAGCCCTTTTGATATTCCCGCAAAAACGCAAAGTTTAAACAATAGACGTGCTCCAACATTGGCATCCCATTCGTCTTCTCCGGGAGCAACTTCATTCAAATCAAATCCAATAATCTCTTTTCCGCTCTTCGCCAAAGCATTAAGAAGATAAATTGCCTGATGGTATTCCAATCCGCCTGCTACTGGTGTTCCAGTGTTGGGACAAAGTTTCGGGTCCAATCCATCAATATCGAAACTCACATATACATGCTGAGGAAGTTGCGCAATAATTTCGTTAACTTGATTGTGCCAAAGTTTTCCTTGATAAGCATCAAATTTTAGTTGGTCATCGAAATAGGTTTTTACACGATTTCCTTCGTTGCGCATTATTTGAATTTCCTCCTCGCAATAATCACGTATTCCCACCTGAACAAGTTTGCTCACTTGATTTATCTTGAGAGCGTTGTACATAATCGATGCATGCGAATAAGTAAATCCTTCATAAGCAATGCGAAGATCCATGTGCGCATCAATTTGCAAAATGCCAAACGAAGGATAGTGTTTCGATAATGCCTGCATAAATCCAAGTGGTGTACTATGGTCACCTCCAAGCAAGCCCACTATTTTTCCAGCACTAAGCCATTTCTCACATTCGGAAGCAACAAAGGCATTCATGTTTTCACATGCCTGATCGATGCTGGTTAAAAGTTCATTTTCATGTTCTTGCGGAATTCCCGATGCAAGTGATTCGATATGCTGCTCAGCGCGATCGCGTAATACTAAACTCTGTTCTTTAATTTCTGCGTTTTCTTCCAATAAATGAATGCCAGATTTCCAAGCTTCAGGCGCATCTGGATCGAATAAATCAACTTGCAGACTAGCTTCCAAAATGGAAGAAGGTCCATCTGCTGTTCCGCCTGCATAGCTAACGGTAACTTCCCAGGGAACAGGAATAATAACAATTTCAGATTCCTCAGCATCGAATGGCAAACCAAAAAGGTTGCTACCTAATTGCCCCGGTCCATTGGGGTCGAACTGTGCTATTTTTTCTGACTTATTCATTATTTATTGATTATCTAAAAATAAAAAACCCTCCAATTGGAGGGTTTTTAAAGCGTTTAATTAGGTAGTAAATTATTTTACTTTTCCAGAAAGTTCTGTACCAGCTTTGAATTTAACCACTTTTTTAGCAGCGATTTTAATTTCTTTACCAGTTTGTGGATTACGTCCTTTACGAGCTGCGCGAGCAGAGATAGAGAAAGATCCGAAACCTACTAGTGCTACGCGATCTCCTTTTTTAAGAGCTCCAGTTGTAGCTTCAATAAATGCATCTAATGCTTTTTTAGCATCTACTTTAGAAAGTTCTGCGTGCGAAGCAATCGCGTCAATTAGTTCTGCTTTGTTCATGATGTTTTGGTTTTGAGTGATTTACAAATATTTTATTGTTCTCTAAAAGCAAATTTATTGGAATTTATAACCTACGCAATAGGCAAACCCCTGAAACCCTTGATTTTGTTGATAAATGTAGTGTTTTGTTAATAACTAATGCTTAAAACCCTTGTAAATGGGGCATTCTTAAAGTCATTTTTATTTAAAACACGGGTTTAATTTTTATTCCATTCGAATTTGTCCGCTACTTCTAAAGCCTTTTATAAAATCATTGGCCCCCATTCGTTTTTTTCCAGCCAACTGCAATTCCAAAATCTCAAGCCATGCATCATTGCAGCATACATATATATGTTCATCTTGAATGTGAACAATGCCCAGAATAGAATCAGCTAGTGGTAAGTCGGAAAGAATGGTTCTGTATAGTTTAATAGGAATGCGTTCTGAACCGTTCACTAAAATGCAATGAGCACCGGGGAATGGGCTAAGTCCTCGGATGTGATTATGAACGTTGGCAGCTGTATTGGAGAAATTAACTTGACAAAATGCACTTGTTAATTTGGGCGCTTCTTTTACTTCAAGAAGGTTGAATGCATCTTGTTCTTTTAGTACAATTGTCTCTTCATCGATTTGCTTGAGTGTTTTGACCATCAAATGGGATCCCTCAACCATCATTCGGTCGTGAAGATCTCCGGCTGTTTCGTTTTCTCCAATCTTTAATATAACCTGATGTGCAATAGCACCTTGGTCAATTGCTTGAACAAGTTTGAAAGTGCTTAAACCAGTTTCCGTTTCCCCATTAATTACAGCATGATTTATTGGAGCAGCACCGCGGTAATTAGGTAGTAACGAAGCATGCAAATTCCATGTTCCTAGCTTAGGCATATTCCAAACGATTTCGGGGAGCATTCTAAAGGCAACAACTACCTGTAAATCGGCATTGTACGATTTTAGGAGTTTAAGAAATTCCTCATCGCGGAGTTTTTCGGGTTGTAAAACAGGAATGTTATGCTTTAATGCGCATTCTTTAACCGGGGAAGATCGCATTTGCAAACCTCTTCCTGCAGGTCGGTCGGGTGCGGTTACAACAGCAACAACATCAAATCCATCAATAATAATGGCTTCTAATGTAGGAACGGCAAAGTCGGGTGTTCCTAGAAAAATAATACGCATCTAATTCGAATTAATTTTGCTCGTTTCACCCTTCCTAAATAGTCCTGAAACTACTTGACCAATGCCTATAACACTTCGGTAATTCAATGGAAATTCGAGTAGAACATGAAGGAAACTCAATAAAAATAACCATTTCAAGCCCAACATAAAATCATATGCATAAATAGCCACTGAAATAATCCATACCGCAATCACAATACTCAAGGTTTTACGAGGCACTTTATGCCATTGAATAATGGATGTCTTCGAAAACCAGTTGAGGTAATGATACGTGTATGCAAAAGCAATAAATCGCATCACCATAAAACCTGCCTGAGTACCAAATATCACTCGCGTATTTTCGGCTAGAGATTCATTTGAAAATGTTTTTAATTGATCTAAACCAAGAGTATTTATTAATTGCCGGTTCAATTCCATAAAACCAACAAAACTTTTTTGGAGGTAATCAATTGGTGCAAGCGATGATAAATCGGCTGGAATTAAAAAGAAACTACTGGCGCATCCTGCGAAAACAAGAAGCGACAAAATTCCCAAAATGCTTTTATTTTTTAATGCTCCAAGTAAGATAAATAGCCCAGTAAAACAAAATACATGAATAATAGTTGGAAGGTAAACGGCGAAAAACGCTTCGTAAAATCGATGTTCACTAATTATTAAGGTGGAGAAAAGAATTAGAATTCCACTTATTACTTTCAGTGTATTGTCTTTTATAAATACCATGACCAAGGCCATCAAAAATGACAGATACACCAGTCCTGTTGCGAATGGTGTAATAGACTCTGAAATTCCGAGGTATCCCAGCGTAATGAGTATGCTTAAAACACCTAATAAGATATAGTCGTATTTACCTGTGGTGAAGTATCCTTTCTTATGAAGCCACCCAATTTCAGTGAGGTAATGCAGCGGACCTAAAACTGCGTATGAAAATAGAAACAGTTCGAATGGGATGATAAACGCCAACAAGCAGGACAGGAGCATTAATCCAATATTGGCAACATCAATTTTTTCGGTAGAAGAGAGTGTCGTCATAAACGCACGAAGTTAAATGAAACCGAATCAAATTGAAAGGGCTTTTATTAAATCGAAAATCCTGGTTAGCAATGCCACCAGGATCTCCGTTTCCCAAAATCAAAATAACCTATATATGCAGTACAGGTTCAACATGAAGGCCAATTTGCTAGGCAGTTTAAACCGCCATTCGCTCAATCAAATCGGCAATCCGGCTCGAGTAACCGGTTTCATTGTCGTACCATCCAACCACTTTCACGGTCTGACCCATCACCATAGTGAGCCCCGCATCAAGAATGCAGGAATGTGGATTTCCAACAATATCGGCAGAAACGATTGGGTCTTCGGTATATTCCAAGATACCTTTCATCGTTGTTTCTGACGCTTTTTTAAATGCAGCATTTATTTGTTCTAGGCTAGCTTCTGTTTTCAATTGTATTGTTAAATCGGTCATCGATCCCGCTGGCACTGGAACTCGCATTGCCAATCCATCGAGTTTTCCTTTCAAGTGTGGAAGAATTAAAGCGATGGCTTTTGCCGCTCCGGTACTTGTTGGGATAATCGATAATGCTGCCGAACGCGAACGGCGTAAATCGCTATGAGGCGCATCAACCAAACGCTGATCACCTGTATAGGCATGAATGGTCGTTAATAATCCCGATTCGACACCAAACGCATCGTCCAGAATTTTCACCATAGGAGCAGCGCAATTTGTTGTGCAAGAAGCATTTGAAAGTATATCGCTGTTATTATTCAATATCTCATCATTCACTCCCAATACAATCGTTTCAACATCACCTTTAGCTGGTGCAGATATAATTACTTTTTTAGCACCGGCTTGCAAGTGTTTTCCTGCGGATTCTTTATCAAGAAAAAATCCTGTCGACTCAATTACAACATCAATATTCAAGGATTTCCAAGGAAGATTGGCGGGATCTCTTTCTGCAAAAACTTGCATAGAATGACCGCCTGCTTTAATCACATTCTCATGAACAGAAACATCTGTTCCCAGTCCACCATGAACGGAATCGTATTTTAATAAATGAGCCAATGTTCCAACATCCGTCAAGTCATTTATTGCAACCACTTCGATATTCGATTTTTTTAGGATCGCTCTAAAACTAATGCGCCCAATGCGTCCAAACCCATTTATTGCTATCCGAATCTTTGACATGATTTCTATGAGAAATAATAATAAGTGTCAAACTTACACTAAGTAAATTTAACACGCAAGAATTTTCTGCTTCTGATTGTTAAATATTTATTAACAACTCAAAATCGTTGTGATAAATGAATTAGAATGAGGAGATTATTTCGATTCTGTTAATCGAATTTTAGAATAGGTGCTTTTCTGCATGGTACGATGAACGAACCAATGGACCACTTTCTACATACCGAAATCCTTTTTCCAAAGCAAACTCTTTGTATTTGGCGAAGTTATCAGGAGTCACAAATTCAAAAACTGGTAAATGCTTAGGTGTAGGTTGAAGGTACTGCCCCAATGTCAAAATATCTACCTTGTTTGCAGCCAGTTCATCAATGGTCTCATAAATTTCTTGCTCCGTTTCTCCCAAGCCAAGCATAACGCCTGATTTGGTTTTACAACCTCCTTCTTTCAAACGGCGAAGTACTTCCAAGCTACGATCGAATTGAGCCTGGATTCTCACTTGGCGTGTAAGTCGGCGGACAGTTTCTAGATTATGTGAAACAATTTCTGGGCGAATATCGATGATGCGTTGAAGGTTTTCCCACTTCCCCATAAAGTCGGGAATGAGTGTTTCGAGTGTGGTGTCAGGACTTGCATCGCGAATGGCCTGAATAGTTTCTACCCAAATGATGGAACCGCCATCTTTTAAATCGTCACGATCTACCGAGGTAATAACCGCATGTTTCACACTCATGAGTTTCACGGAATTAGCAACACGCGCGGGTTCTTGCCAATCTACGGCACTCGGCATTCCGGTTGCAACAGCGCAAAATCCGCAGGAGCGGGTACATACATTTCCTAAAATCATGAAGGTTGCTGTTCCTGCTCCCCAGCATTCGCCCATGTTTGGGCAATTACCACTTTCACAAATGGTGTGTAACTTATGCTCGTCAACCAATTTACGAACCTGAGCATATTCGGGACCTGTAGGTAATTTTACGCGCAACCAATCGGGTTTCTTTTTGCGTGTCAATAATGTTTCGGGATCTGAATGTTTACTTTCGCTCATGATTGATTCCATTGCTTTCCGACTAATATTCGGATAAAAAAGGTAAGAAAAAAATTGCTGTTTTTGTTAAATGCCATCATCGGAATGGGCTTCGCAAAAGCGTCTATGCTGATTCCAGTTTCGACCATTCGAAGTCGTTCCTGTTCTCTTCCAAATTCAAAATTTAAAAGAAAACTTCCATACAAACCAGGATAAATGCGCGATTTACTCATGCCCTTAAAGAACGATGCTCGACCCGAAATGTTGTCGGGAAAATGAATATCAGGATTGTATCGCTCAACACTTTCTGTAACCCCATTTAAATCATCGAAATTATAAATGGTTAAATAAACGGGTTTTGCAATTCCCCATGACGCGCCGCCATAAAATCCATAAGAGAATTCTACACCACCACGATCACCCCGCGCATTGATGGTTTTCTGCTTTCCGATTCCAGTTCTAGCGATTATAACCGAATTGAGTTTTCCATAAATAAATCCACCATTATTATCGCTGTATGGATTGATTGTTTTTACTTCTTTGGGATGTCGCATGGTGAGTAATGCAAAATCTTTCAGTAAATAGCTATATCCCGTAAGATGCTTTCCTTTTCTATAATGTATACCCAAGCCACTGCTGTGAAGCATAAATCCCGAATGACTTACTTTAGAATAAAGTATTCCTGTTT
>JBBALS010000006.1:0-20767 GCA_040402915.1 Flavobacteriales bacterium | reverse complement strand
GGGGCGAACGCATATTTTACACGAAGGATCCCGAACAAGCTTGGGATGGAAAATATCAATATACCTTGGCGCCATCGGGCATTTATGTGTATCGCATCCGTTTCAAACTTCCCGACGATTCCAGTTTCGACGAACGTGGAGCTGTTTTGCTTATAGATTAAACCTGAAAACTGGGTGATATTCTGTTTAATTTATATTATTTAGGCATCATGTTGAGTATATACTTTTAATGTATACCTTTGGGAAAAAGATTTATGAAAACCTTATCATTAAAGCTTGACGACAAAATTTTTGATGAGACAGAAGAAATTACTTCTCAATTAAAGTTAGCAAGAAATCGCTATATAAATGAGGCGGTTCAAATTTACAATACCTTAAATAAAAGACGTCTTTTGAAAAAACAACTTGCTAAAGAATCTAAATTAACCAGCAAGGATTCAATGGAAGTATTGCATGAATTTGAAAAATTGATGGATGAAGATTAAGCAGTTTGAAATTTGGTTGGCCGATTTAAATCCCAGAATTGGAACTGAACCAGGTAAAAAAAGGCCTGTGGTTATTGTTCAAACAGATCTTCTCAATGAGACTCATTTATCCACTTTGATATGTCCGATAACCTCTAATGTCCAACAAGAAATTGAATTATTAAGAGTGCATTTAAAGAAAGGTCAGTTGGATAAATTAAGCGATGTATTGGTTGATCAATTAAGAGCCATTGATAATAAACGCTTCATTTCTAAGCTAGGGCAATTGAATAGAGATCAAATTCAACAGTTAAAATCGAATTTGAAAATTGTTTTGGACCTTTAAATGATTGCCAACGTGTTTGGGATAACAAATCAAATGCCCATAAATTAAAAACAAAAAACCCGCTTTGAAAGCGGGTTTTGTTGTCCGACTAGGTTTCGAACCTAGACTCTTCTGAACCAAAATCAGACGTGTTGCCAGTTACACCATCGGACATTGTGATAATGCGCAAAAATAGAAAAACTTCAGTAAAACCCAATCATACAATTTCCTTTCCTTGATTTTTCTTTGATGTGACTGAATAACAGGCAAATAAATTAAAGGACGAAGCGTTATTGAGTAGTGTTCACGATAAATTGCTGAAAACTTTCTATTTGTATTCGTATGAATTGCTACATGTTTTCTATTTTCGCCATGTTTTCGGTGATTTATTATCTAAGAAATACATAGTTAAATTTTAAAAAAATTATGGAGACTAAGTCTGATAAACCTATTCCTGTTGCAGAAGCACCCAATAGATACAAACATCTGAATAATGTTTTTGGCTGGCTCGCTTTCGCCATTGCCATGTATACTTATGGTTCAACAGTAGAACCCACAGCCAGTTTCTGGGATTGCGGCGAGTTTATCGCAACGGCCTATAAGCTTCAAATTGGACATCCACCGGGAGCTCCCTTCTTTATGATTCTTGGTCGTGTTGCTACTTTGTTTGCCTTTGGTGATACATCCAAAGTGGCTTTCATGATGAATATGCTTTCCGCATTGGCATCCGCTGGTACCATTCTGTTCTTATTTTGGACCATCACGCACCTTACACGAAAACTCCTTGTTGGAACCACTAAGGTGTTGGATAACGGAAATCTATTTGCCATTTTAGGAAGTGGTTTGGTAGGTGCATTGGCTTACACATTTTCAGATACATTTTGGTTTTCAGCTGTTGAGGGAGAAGTTTACGCAACATCATCTTTCTTCACTGCAGTAGTATTTTGGGCAATGTTGAAATGGGAAGAAGTGGCCGACGAACCTTTTGCCGATCGTTATATTGTACTCATCGCTTATTTAATGGGTATCTCAATCGGTATCCACTTATTGAACCTCTTGGCCATTCCAGCAATCGGATACATATATTATTTCCGCAAGTTCAAACCAACGCGTATGGGTATTTTCATTACTGGCGCTCTTGGTATGCTTATTCTGGGAATGATACAATTTGGATTAATTTCTAAGGTTGTCGGAAACGCTGCCTCATTCGAGTTATTATTTTCAAATAGCTTAGGTCTTCCATTTGGAAGTGGCGCGCTTGTTTACATTTTACTTGTTATAACAGCAATCATATTCGCACTTAACTATTCCCGTAAAGGAATTCAACATCCTACATTTGCTGTAACAGCCATTCTCCTGTTATTGGTTTTAGGTTGGATGGGAATTATTGCAGGTGCAATCTTGGCTTATTTCATTTATGGACCTCGTCAGAATTTTGTCCTTGCCAATACATTAACATTATGTATTACTGCGATGCTTATTGGATATGGTAGTTACGGAATGATATTAATTCGTTCGGCTGCCGACACGCCAATGGATGAAAACAATCCTGAAAATGTGTTCACATTATTAAGTTACCTGAACCGTGAACAATATGGAACGCGTCCTCTAGCGTATGGTCAGTATTACAATGCACCGCTTCATCCCGATGCCAAAAAACGTTACAAGCCAGGTAATACTGTTTATGCTCCAAATCAAACGACGGGTAAATACGATGTTATAGCAACACCGAAAGACAATGAAGAACCTGTTTATGATCCCGAATATTGTACTGTTTTTCCGCGTATGTGGAGCAGTCAAGCATCGCATATTCGTGGGTATAAAAACTGGGCAGAAATAAAAGGTGATGCAAAGAAGAAACCCTCCTTCGGACAAAACGTTTCCTTCTTCTTTAGTTATCAGTTGGGCTTTATGTATTTCCGCTATTTTGCATGGAACTTTGTTGGTCGACAAAACGATATTCAAGGACAAGGAAAATTATCCGATGGTAATTGGAAAAGTGGATTAGATTTTATTGATGATGGAAAATTGGGAACACAGAAAAATCTGCCTCCTTCTTTAGCAAGTAATAAAGCCAATAACAATTTTTACTTCTTACCGATGATTTTAGGTTTGATAGGATTGGTGTTTCAACTGCTCAGAAACAAACGCGAGTTTTTTGTAACGATGTTGTTCTTTATCTTCACTGGTATAGCAATTATTATATTCCTGAATCAATACACCAACGAACCACGAGAACGTGATTACGGTTTTTCGGGTTCATTTTATGCGTATTCCATTTGGATTGGGATGGGAGTAGCCGCTATTTATTCGGGATTGAAGAAATATGGTATACAACCCATCATTGCAATCATTGTTACGGGTTTATGTATTGTCGCTGTTCCGGGTATCATGGCAAGCGAAGGCTGGGACGATCACGATCGTTCGAATCGCTACACTGCGCGCGATTACGCAAGCAACTACCTGAACTCCTGTGCGAAGAATGCCATTGTATTTACTAATGGAGATAACGATACATTCCCGCTTTGGTATGCTCAGGAAGTAGAAGGCATTCGTACCGATATTCGGGTAGTGAATTTAAGTCTACTGAATACCGATTGGTACATCGATCAAATTAAACGTAAAGCATACGATTCTGATGCAGTTCCACTTTCATTTACTCAAGATAAATACCGTCAAGGAAAACGTGATCAAATTCTTATCTATGAGAAAAAAGGATTAGAGGATTATCAGAATATTCGAGAAATGATTGACTTTGTGGCCAGCGATGATCCGAACAATAAATTCGATTACGGCGATCGTAAATTTGATTATTTCCCATCCAAAAAATTCCGTATTCCAGTCGATTCTGCAAAAGTCATGGCAAATGGAACTGTTCCAAAAGGAATGGAAAACCAAATTGTGCCTTACATCGATTTTGAAATTGATCGTAATTACATCCTGAAAGCTGAATTGATGATTCTCGATTTACTGGCAACCAATAACTGGGAACGTCCTATTTATTTTGCAGTAACAGTTGGAGATGATTCTTACATTGGACTTCAAGATTATTTCCAACTCGAAGGATTGGCCTATCGTTTAGTTCCTATCAAAACAACTTCCCGTGGACAAGATTTTGGTCGTATAGATACAGATATCATGTACAATAACATGATGAATAAATTTGCTTGGGGTGGCATTGATAAAAAGGAAGTGTATATGGACGAAAACAACAACCGGATGACCATGAACCTCCGCAGTAATTTTGACCGTTTAGCATCCGCATTGATTCAAGAAGGCAAAAAAGATTCGGCAATGAAAGTTGTTGATCGTGCTTTTGAAGTGCTTCCTGAAAACAATGTACCATTCAATTTCTTCGTAGTTCAATTAGCGGAAGATTATTATCAAGCAGGAGCTACAGCCAAAGCAGATAAGATTATGAATCGTTATGCTGATATTGTAGAACAGGAATTGAACTATTACTTCGGTCAGAAACCGAAAATTTACAAGCAGTTCGATTCGGAGGCTCAACGAAACATGTCCATCTTTAAGTTTATTTCGGATGTTGCCAAACGCAACAAGCGCGATGTATTGGTTAAAAGTTTCGATGCTCGATTTAAGAATTTGGAAGGCCGTTACATGTCGAATGGAGGTTCTTCATCGGCTGGAAATAATTAATTAAAATGAGCCTGGTTCAACCGGCTTTATTGATACGCAAACTCTTGCCCGGATCTATTTGGCGAATGCCCGATTCGGGCAAGACTGTTTATCTAACTTTTGATGATGGTCCAACGCCAGGTGTAACAGAACATGTATTAAATATGTTGGCCGAAGTAGGAGCAAAGGCAACATTTTTCTGTATCGGAAATTGTGTTGAAAAGCATCCCCAATTGTTCAATAAACTTTTAGATGATGGTCATGCTGTGGGAAATCACACCTATTCCCATTTCAACGGATGGAAGGTTTCCTTTTCTAACTATATAGATGATGCAGATAAATGTTCCACCGTTTTTTCCTCCCTATTGTTTCGTCCTCCTTATGGAAAACTAAGTCCGAGGCAATTTTTACATCTACGTAAAATGTATACTATTGTAATGTGGGATGTTTTATCGATGGATTACGATACAAGATTAAGTTCAGAAACATGCTTTAATAATGTACTTCATCATGTTCGAAATGGTTCAGTAATTACTTTCCACGATTCATTAAAAGCTTGGCCAAGATTGAAAGAAATACTTCCGAAAATTTTGCAGGAACTATGCGATCAAGGTTTCACATTTTCTGTAATTCAACCCAAAGTTTTAATCTCTAAATAAAAAAAACGTTATTTGTTAAAATGGAAAAGGATTTTGAAAAGGGGTATTTTGATACCATCCGCCCTTTTAATGATGATGAGGTTCAAGCGGCAATCGCTCGTTTACTCGACAACCCATATTTTCGGGCAGCTTTAAATTTTGTATTTCCTTCGATGGATGCAAACATGTTGGAAGCTCAATTGAGATCAATCAATTCGGTGGATGAATTCCAGGCGAAGATTATATCTAATGCAGTTGCAGCAATTATTCACAATTCAACTAGCGGTTTACATTCCTCAGGTTTAGAAAACTTGCATGCCTATCAAGGATATTTATGCATTTCCAATCATCGCGATATCGTAATGGACTCCGCATTTCTGAATTATCTCTTGTTTAAACAGAAATTGCCAACCACCCGCATTGCCATTGGAAGCAACTTATTGCAAGCACCTTGGATTGAAGATCTGGTGAAGTTGAATAAGAATTTTATTGTTAACCGGAATGTTCAACCCCGCCAAGCTTACGAATACTCTTTGCAATTGTCGAGGTATATTCGTTTTTCAATTGAAGAGGATCTGAGTTCAGTTTGGATTGCACAAAAAGAGGGACGAAGCAAAGACGGAATCGACCAAACGCAAACCGGTCTTTTAAAAATGCTGGGAATGAGTTCCGATGAAGGGGCTGCGGGTTATGAAAAATTGAACATTGCCCCAGTTAGTATTTCTTATGAATTTGAACCATGTGCTGGTTCGAAAGCGCAAGAAACTTATATGAAATCGCAAACTGGCTCATATCAAAAAGCAGATGGCGAAGATTTGCGAAGCATGCAATTGGGCATTGTTCGACCTAAAGGAAATGTCCACTTTCATTTCTCCGAACCTCTATGTAAAGAGCTTATTCAAAACGCATTTCAATCCGGCAATCGAAACGATGCAATGAAGTTGATTGCAGAGGAGATTGATAAAGAAATCATCAAGAATTACAAATTGTTCCCTAATAATTTTGCCGCATACGACCTCCTTAATAACACGGAAACTTTCAGTCAGCAGTATTCAATTTCCGACAAAGATATTTTTGAAAATTATCTAACAGAAGAATTGAATCATTTACAGGGCGATCGCGATGCCTTGAAATTGCATCTTCTAGACATATACATTAATCCAGTTATTCGAAAAATGGATTTGGGATTTTTGAAAATAAATTAAGGCAAATGAAATTCTAAGTCTTGCGACCATGTTTTGAGTGTATGTAAAAATTCAGATTCATTACTAGTTAAGATATATTCATCTGAACATGCAATTAAATCATTCATAAATACTCGGTCAGGATGAATTTTACATTTAAAATTGCTGAGTGAATAGTATTTTCCTTGCCTTTTTAATTCTTGAAATTCAGTATCTGAAGTGATCTTGAAATAGGTTAAACTATCATTATATTTTCGGTAAATAGGGTAGGTCATACATTCAAAATTAATAGAACAAAAGAACTTGCTTTTGTGTTACATTCCTACAATTTTGTAAAATAAACATGGCAAAAACGGCAATTGTAATTGGTTCAGGATTTTCGGGTATGTCGGTGGCTACAAGTCTGGCGCAGCAAGGTTACCAAGTTACGGTGCTCGAGAAACACAACCAACCCGGTGGTCGCGCTCGTAAATTTGAATCCCAAGGATATACCTTCGATATGGGGCCAAGTTGGTATTGGATGCCCGATGTATTTGAAAAGTACTTTGCCCGGTTTGGAAAAAAGGTAAGTGATTTTTACACATTAAAACGACTCGATCCATCGTATACAGTATGTTGGGGTAAAAACGATTTTTCAGACATTCCAGCTAATATTGAAGAGTTGAAAAATTTGTTCGATTCTAAAGATCCAGGAAGCGGAAAACGACTACAAAAGTTCTTAGACGAAGCCGCATACAAATATGAGGTTGGTGTTAATAAGCTGGTATATAAACCGGGTCGAAGTTTGTTGGAATTTGCCGATTTGGATCTTTTAAAAGGACTATTGAAACTGGACGTTTTTAAGAGTCTTTCGGCACATGCTCGAAAAGTAACTCAGCATCCTCAACTTATTCAGATTTTAGAATTTCCCGTCTTGTTTTTAGGAGCACGCCCCGAAAATACACCGGCACTTTATAGTTTAATGAACTATGCCGATATGGTTCTGGGAACCTGGTATCCTGAAGGCGGAATGTTTGAAATTGTAAAAGCAATGCACCAAGTTGCGGTAGAGCAGGGGGTGAGTTTTGAATTTTCAACTCCCGTCGATAGTTTTGAATTTGACAATGGTAAAATCACGAAAGTTCATTGTGTAGATAAGGTTTTTGAGGCAGATGTCATCATTTCTTCGGCCGACTATCATTATACCGAAACAAAATTACTTCCCGCAAAATACCAGAGTTATTCATCCAAATATTGGGATTCTCGTGTAATGGCTCCGTCGAGCTTGTTGTATTATTTAGGAGTTAAGAAAAAACTACCCACATTTTCGCATCACACACTATTTTTCGATCAAGCATTTGATCAACATGCTCACGAAATATATACAAATCCAGCATGGCCTACCAATCCTTTGTTTTATGTTTCGGTAACCACCCAAACGGATGCATCTGGAGCGCCCGATGGCTGTGAAAATGTATTCCTTTTGATCCCAGTTGCTGCTGGTCTGGAAGATACATCTGAAGTTCGTGAACAGTACTTTAATAAAATAATGGATCGACTTGAAAGCCATACAGGTGAAGAGATTCGTCCGTTTATTGAGTTTCGAAGAGATTATGCATATCAGGATTTTGTGAATGACTATGGCGCATTCAAAGGGAATGCTTATGGTTTAGCAAATACCTTGATGCAAACTGCCATTTTAAAACCCTCTTGTAAAAGCAAAAAGCTGAGTAATCTCTTTTATGCTGGACAGTTAACCGTGCCCGGACCAGGTGTACCTCCTGCCTTGATTTCAGGTCAAGTAGTTGCCAACGAAGTCGCTAAATTATTCCCACTAGATTGAGAAAATTGCTCGCTATTTCCTTGGGAATTTTCTCATTTTATATTATTTGCTTTATCAGAATATTTTAGAATCTTCATCAATTTAGTTTATCAATGAATATTGAATACGCAATTTGAATCAGGTGCTAAATAATTATCAAATTACCTTTTAGTTTTGAGATGAAAATGAATGAATTTCATTTCGATTTCATTTCCTTATTATGAACAGGCTAGATTGGTATTAAAAGAACATTGAAAAAATATTTATGTATTTGATTATCAAAGCATATAAACTTTTATAGTGCTCAATATTGGGCTGGTGGAAATTTGGATTTCGACTAGTTCGATGCAGTTGTTCATATTTTTTATTAAAAAAGATGATGTTTATAGTAACCTTAATTTTTTTATCCCATCAATCTGTTTATTTTTGCCCATTCGCATAAATCTGTAAGTATGAAAAAAGGCTTTTACCTCGCAATACTTTTTATTAGCATCTCTTTATCTACTCTTGTTTCGGCAAGCGAGATTGCTTTTACAACAAAATCGACTTCCAATTCAATTCCAGAGTCGGAAAACATAACGGGTAGTAATTTACTTGTTACGCTTCCTATTTCTGGTTCATTTTGTTCTGGTTCAACCATTGTTGTGAATTTTAACAACGTAGGTAATGTTTTTGGATCAACTAACGTTATGAACGCAGAGCTATCCGATGCTAGTGGTAACTTTTCAAGTCCAACAATAATTTCGATTAGTCCTCTTAGTTTTGTAGGGAATTCATCAGCCGGTTATGTTTATGCGTTAATACCGAATGGAACGCCTGCAGGAACTGGCTACAGAATCCGTATAACGAGTTCGAATCCTGCTTCTGTAGCAACTGATAATGGTTCCAATATTACCATTACAAATAATTTAGCACCTGCAACACCTTCAGTAATTCAATCCGGGCCTTCTGCATTTTGTTATGGATCAGCTTCTACATTTTTAACATCTAGTGCTGCTCAAAATAATCTTTGGTTTCCAGGCGGAGTAAACACAAACCCATTCATTGGAGTTGTGTCTGAAGGATGTTACTACACTCAAGTTTCAGGAAGCAATGGTTGTTCTACTTCATCTAATCCAATTTGCATAGAAGTAAATACACCCATTTTTACATATCTAGGATATTTTGAAAATGATAATCTTATAACAACAACCGACACAACCATTACAATCTGCGAAGGAGATTCGGCTCAAATTGGTTTTATTATTGAAGGAGGAACACCCCCATACAATATTTTTTATACTCCAAACGGCAATGATATTATCACATTAAATGGAGTAGGGGAGCCCTATAATTCGGTATCTTATTTCCATACATTTAATGTTTCAACTCCAGGATTTTATCAACTAATAGCAATTGAAGACAACTTCATTACACCTTGTGGTTCTGCAGGAAATTCTGGTTTAGTAACTATTCAAAATTCACCGGCACCCATAACTTCATTCTCATACAATCCATTTTGTGGTCCAGTTTCACAAGCACCTGTTGGTGATGCAGGTTTTGTGAGTGGAGGTTCTTATTCTTTCGACGTTGCTCCCTCAGATGCTGCAACCATTGATGCAACAACAGGTATCATTAGCAATGCAACAATTGGTAATACATATAGTATACGTTACACAGTTGCAGTAGCATTTTGTAGTGGTTCAATCAGAACATCTACAACTAGCATAACAGTTTCACCAACTGACATCACTTCTTTTACTATTGCCCCATTTTGTAATAATAATTCATCATCAGCGCCAGTTGGTGCTCTTGGTTTCGCAACAGGTGGAACATATAGTTTTCAATCTGCACCAAGCGATGCAGCTCAAATAGATCCTTCAACGGGTATCATTTCAAATGCATCTGCGAACACTACATATATAATAGTATACACATCTCCGTCAGGTACATGTCAAAATAATAGTTCTACATCTGTAACCACATTCGGAAGTCCTTCATTAACTGCTTCTATCGAAAATACTTTGTGTGGTCAATCAGTAGGAACTATTAGTGTAACTGTTTCTGGTGGTCTAAGTCCATACACATATATATGGTCTAATTCTTCAACAGACCAAGATATATCAGCTCTTGCTTCTGGAGCGTATTCGTTAACTGTGAATGATGGAAATGGTTGTTCTATCGATTCTTCATTTACAATCATCGATTCTAACAAACCAGAACTTGAATTAATTGCAACAAATACATCTTGCGGTAATTCAAATGGATCAATAAATCTAAATGTAACTGCGGGTTCTGGAAATTACTCTTACCTATGGACTCCAGGTGATTTTTCATCCGTAAATATTTTTGGACTTGTTGCTGGTTCTTATTCAGTAGAAGTAACCGATTTAACAACAACATGTGTTGTTACAGGATCTTCAACAATTACTAATCAAGATGCACCAACTGTAACATTTACAAAAGTTGACGCAGCTTGTGCTCAATCGAATGGTTCAATCAATGTTAATGTTTCTACGAATGGTGGGTCTTCTGTTATTACTCATAATTGGAATAATGGTGCGACAACGAACGTAATTTCTGGATTAGTTGCTGGAACTTATGTTGATACTGTTCGTGATGGTAATGGTTGTGAGGTAATTATATCGGTACAAATTATTAACTCAAATCAATTTACTGCTGCATCATCAGTTACCAATCCAACGTGTGGAAATGCGAATGGTGGAGCAATCGATATTTCAATTGAAGGAGGAGAAGCTCCATTCACATTTAATTGGAGTCCAAACACGACGGATGCAACCGAAGATGTTTCTGGACTTGCTGCTGGTGATTACACAGTTTTAATTACAGATGCTGCTAGTTGTTCAACTTCTGTAACATCTACAATTACTCCAGCAATTAATATTACATTGTCATCAACAAAAACACTAGCTACGTGTGGCAATTCAGATGGAGCTATCGATATCTCTGTAACAGGTGCTTCTGGTGTGTATACATATTTATGGAGTAACTCTGCAACGACACCAAACATCGCATTACTCGATACGGGTTCATATTCAGTTACTGTTACTGATGTTAACGATTTAACATGTTCTGCTAACCTAAGTGTAGAAATTACTTATGGTAATTTACCAACATTGAGTTTTCTTACAGGTCCGGTTTCTTGTACTGTTAATGATGGTTATGTTAACTTAACAGTTTTACCAAGCTCTTCAAATTATACTTTTGTATGGTCAGGTCCTAATTCATTTTCTTCAACCTCTGAAGATATTAACGATTTAGCTGCAGGTTTATATTCTGTAACTGTTAGTGATAATTCTACTTCATGTGTTGTTTCTGGATCTGCAGATGTTCAGCCAGTAAATGCTCCAAGTCTTACTGCAAATGTTGCGAATACAACTTGCGGACAAAATAATGGTATCATCGACATAACCATCTCTGGAGGCATTGAGCCATTCACAATTGTATGGTCAAATTCATCTACTAGCCAAGATCAATTTAACCTTATTGCAGAAGACTATCTCCTGTCAATTACGGATGCAAATGGTTGTTCAATAGACACACTTTTTACTGTTCTTCCAAGCAATGTTCCTTATTCAGAAATTAGTGTAACTCAACCAATTTGTAACGGTTCATTAGGAGATATTCATCCTAATATTGCTTATCTAGTTGCTCCGGTAACTTACAATTGGACTAAAGATGGAGTTGCTTTCGCAAGTACGGAAGTAATTTCTGATCTTACTCCTGGACTTTATGCTCTAGTTGCAACAGATATTAATGGATGTAGTTTTTCAATTGACACAGTTTTAGCTTATCCGAACCAACCAATTGTAGAGTCTACAGTGACTAATACATTATGTGGCCTATCAACTGGAGCAATTGATATTACTGTTACAGAAGGATTGCCTGAATACACTTTTTCGTGGACTAACGATAGCGGCTTTACTTCAACTGATCAAAACATCACTGGTTTAGCTTTTGGATGTTATTCTTTAACTGTTACTGATGCTAATGGTTGTGAAGTAACAGCTCAAGCATGTGTTCAAAATGATAATGCACCAGTAATCACTTTCACTTCTGTAAATCCAAGTTGTAATTTAGATAACGGTTCTATTTCGGCTTTAGTAAGTGCTGGTGTTTATCCATACACTTATTCTTGGGGATCTACAATCGCTGATACTGATAGCGTATTAACTAATCTTCAAGCGGGAGATTTCACATTAACTGTTACCGATGCTAATGGCTGTTTTGTTTCAGAATCTGCAACATTAATCAATACAGGAATTCCAGTTTTAACGGTTAACTCAACAGATGCTACTTGTGGTAATGCTGATGGAGCTATTGATCTCCTTGTTTCTGGAGGGCTTGCACCTTACACATTCTTGTGGTCTCCAAATGCAGAAACTTCTGAAGATTTAGATTCACTTGCTGTAGGTACTTATTCGGTTGTTGTATCAGATGCTTCAGGTTGTGAAGCCAGTGGAGATGTTACCATTGTAAATTCAAATGGTCCACAATTAAGTTTTACATCTGTGAGTTCTCTTTGTGGACTTTCGAATGGTTCTATCGATTTAACAGTTGTTGGAGGATCTAGTAATTTTAGTTATGCTTGGTCTGGACCTAATGGATTCTCATCAACTTCAGTTGACATATCTAATTTATCTGCTGGTTCTTACTCTGTTGAAGTTACTGATAACACTTTAGGTTGTTCTTCAACCCTTTCAGTTCAAATTCAAAACTCAAATCAATCGGTTCTATCTTTAGTTACTCAAGGAACGATTTGTGGTCCAACATCTGGGGCAATTACTCTTACACTAATCAATTCAACAAATCCAACATTTAGTTGGACTGGCCCTAATGGATTTACAGCTAGCACTCAAAATATTACTGGTTTATCTATTGGTCAATATTCCGTAACTGTTACAGATGGAGCTTGTGGGGTAACAGGAACTGCAACAGTAACGACAACAAAATCAATTTGGACACAAACAATTAGTGTTGTTTCTGGAAGTCAATATGATTTCCAAATGTATGCTCAGAATGTAGTAGCAAATAGCCCTGGGGTTTTCAAAATTTATATTGGTAATCAAAATCTTGGTTCATTTTCATCAACAGGCCTTAATAACTGGACTGTTTTTAATAGTTCTTATACAGCAACATATTCTGGAATTGCCGAAATCAAGATTGTGAATACAAATCTTTCTTCAGGTGGAAATGATTATGGAATTGATGATATTAGTTTAATCGAAGCATGTCCTTCTGTTCCTCCAGCAGGTTCAACGTGTGGAACTAATATTATAACCAATGGTGATTTTGAAGCAGGTAATACTGGATTTGTATCTCAATATGTATTTGTTGCTAATGGCCCCGCTAATAATGAACTTATCCCAGAGGGTTATTACAGCGTAGCTGCTAATGCAAATACATTACATCCCCAATTTACTGGAACAGGTCGTTCAGGACAATTTATGGTGGTAAATGGTAATGAGGTAGAAAATCCAAATCTAACATTCACTTCTGTTGGTGCTTCATGTAGTCAAAATAATGGTTCAATTAATCTAACGGTAACCAATTTCACTACACCAATTACGTATTCATGGACTAGTCCTAATGGATTTACTGCTACAACTCAAGACATTAATAATTTGGCATCTGGTAATTACATTGTTTCAGTTACAAGTGGAGCATGTGTTGCACTTGGATCTGTAAACGTAGGTTTCTCAAATCAACCAACTCTTTCTCTTACTACAATCCCATCATCTTGTGGTGCTTCTGATGGAACTGTAGATATGACTATAACCAATGCAACTACCCCAAGTATCAGCTGGACTGGTCCTGATGGATTCGTTGCTACTTCTGAAGATTTATCTAATCTTGCTGCAGGATCATATTTAGTAACAGTTACCTCTGGAGCTTGTGTTGTAGAAGATTCTATTGATGTATTGACAGATGATATTCTATTCACTTTAGCATCAACTCCTACAGAATGTGGAGCAACTACTGGAACTATAACGTTAAACATCACGAATGGTATTAATCCTACTTTCACTTGGGTTGGTCCAAATGGTTTTACTGCAAATACTGATAATTTAACTGAGCTTGCAACTGGACTATATACAGTTACAGTAACATCTGCTAATTGTGTAACTACTGATTCTGTTCAAGTAACTACGAATGAACCACTTTTAGCTATTACTTCATCCCCAACAGCTTGTGGTGTATCTAATGGTACAATTGATTTAATAGTAACAAATGCTAATAGCCCATCGTACAGCTGGACTGGTCCTAATGGGTTTACTTCATCAACTGAGAGTTTAGTTGGATTAGCTGAAGGTTCATACACAGTAACTGTTACTGATGGTTTGTGTACTGTTTCTGATTCTGTTATAGTAGAAGTTGATGAACCGGTTTTGGTATTGTCTGCTTCTCCAGCAAATTGCTTAACATCAAATGGTGAAATTGCTTTAACGGTTACTAATTCTACAAATCCAACTTTCAGCTGGACAGGACCTGATGGTTTTACTTCTTCATCAGAAGATTTAACAAATCTTGCTGTAGGTACTTATTTTATAACTGTAACAGATGGAGCATGTGTTGTTGAAGATTCAATTATTGTAATTGAAAATGAACCTGTAATTGCAGTAAGTTCAACTCCTGCAACTTGTGGAGAATCGAATGGAACTATTTATTTAACAGTAACTAACTCTATAAACCCTTCTTACAGTTGGGTTGGGCCTGATGGTTTTTCTGCAACATCCAATGATATTTTCAATCTTTCAGCGGGTACTTATTCTTTAACAATTACAGATGGAGCATGTATCGTTCTTGATACTGTTATAATTAATTCTGTTGGCGGTCAAATTGATGCTGTTGTCTCTACTACAGGAACTTCATGTGGATTGTGTAATGGAGCTGCTGTTGTAACAGTAAATTCTGGAACAGCACCATATACTTATCTTTGGTCTAATGGTTCAACAGTTTCAAATCCAATTAACTTATGTGCAGGTGAGGTTATATTATCAGTTTCCGATTCTGCTGGTTGTTCTTCTGTGTTTACAACTACAATTGATGAATCCACACCGCTTACTATTTCTTCTGTTGTTTTACCTTCCCTTTGTGGTAATCCAGTTGGTGGGGTTGATTTAACGGTTTCAGGTGGTTCTGACAGTTTTGGATTTGTTTGGTCAGGTCCTAATTCGTTCACTTCAAATTCAGAAAATATTGCTTCATTAACTGAGGGTGATTATTCTGTAACTATTACAGATTCTATTGCTGGTTGTGACACTACATTATCATTTACAATTATAAATTCTGCAAGTTTCACAATAGAAACTGTAGTAACAGATGCTTCATGTAATCAAAATAATGGTTCTGTTGTATTAACAATTTCACCTGAAGCAGTTCAACCTTTAACTTTCTTATGGTGCGATGGTCAAACAACCCAAACCGCAACTGGTCTAGCTCCAGGTTCTTGTTCAGTAATTGTTACGGATGGTTCAGGATGCGTAATCACTCAACCAGTTACAATTGGTAATTTACCAGGTCTTGCAATTTCAAGCAATGCAACCAATGCTTCATGTGGTCTTTGTAATGGGTCAATTCAACTTCAACTTACTGGTGCAACAAATCCGGTTACGTATGTTTGGAGCAATGGAGCAACCACATCAACAATAACCAATTTATGTGCTGGCGATTATTCAGTTACCGTTACAGATGCAAATGGTTGTTCCGATTCATATGCAACATCTATTTCAGGAGCAACAAGTCCTGATGTAACATCCACTCAAACAAATTCTGAATGTGGTTCTTCAATTGGAGCTATCGATATTACAGTTGTTGATGGTACACTTCCATATTCATTCAGTTGGACAGGACCACTTGCATTCACTGCTTTAGCTGAAGATATTACAGGAATTGCTGCAGGTGCATACAATGTTGTTGTGACTGATGCAGTTGGTTGTACTGCTAATTTATCTGCTACTATTATTAATACAAACGATCCTGTTCTTGCTTTTGCAACAACTAATACAAGTTGCGGTGCTTCTGCAGGTGAAATCGATTTAACAGTTAATGTAACAGTTGGTCCTGGGCTTCTTTCTTATGTGTGGACTGGACCAAATGGTTTCAATTCTACCGATGAGGATATTACAGGCCTTAATGCAGGAACGTATTCAGTTTTAGTTTCTTTAGGTGCTTGTTCAGTTACTGGTGATACAACAATTATCAATACTGATGCACCATCTGCAAGCATCTCTTTAAGTGATAATGAAATATGTGCTTCAGAGACAATTAATTTAAATATTGATGTTACAGGAAATGGACCATTCACTTTTGTTTATTCCAATGGAATATCCAATTTTACTGAAACCCTTTCCTCTGCAGGAACGTTCAGTGTCGCGGTGAATCCAACTTCAACTACTACGTATACATTAATTTCATTAGTTTCAGATACTGATCCAACATGTGCAGGTAGCTTTACAGTGCCTACTGCAAGTGTTACAGTTAATTCCTTGCCATCTGTGCCAACAATTTCTGCAAGTGGTCCATTAAGTTTCTGTGAAGGTGGTTCAGTTACGTTAACTTCCAGCTTTGCTACAGGAAATATTTGGAATCAACTAGGACCTGATCAACTTAATCAATCTATTACAGTTACTGAATCAGGTTCTTATAATGTATCGGTTACAAATTCATTCGGTTGTACAGATTCATCTGCATCTGTTTTAGTGGATGTTATTGGTGGTGTTGATTTATCAGCATTGACTGACACATCAATTTGCGCTGGTTATTCAATTCAATTCCAAGCAACAGGTGCTGATTCATACCTATGGAGTCCTTCCGTATATTTATCAGGAACCATAATCGCAAACCCAATTTGTACTCCATTGGATACAACAACATACATTGTTACAGGAACAAACTCATGTGGAGTTTCAACAGACACAATCGTTGTTAGTACGCTCCCAATTGTAAACGTGAACTTAGGTGATGACCAAACGGTTTGTCCAGGACAAACAATTAACTTATCAGTTGAAAACATTGTCGGAGCATCTTATAATTGGGAGCCTGCTGGTTATTTCATCGGATCGGATTCAACTTCTTCCGTTTCATTTATAAGTACTGTAAATACATCAATCGTTGTTACTTCAACAAATGTGAATGGTTGTGTTGCAACGGATACATTACAAATTAATTCAATCACTCCTCCTACAGCACCGGTTATTACAGCGCAAGGTCCTACTACTTTCTGCGAAGGCGATAATGTTGTACTTCAATCATCTACTGGTAATTTTGTAATCTGGAGTAATGGATTAGAGAATTTCAATCAAATTTTGGTTACAACATCGGGTTCATACTATGTTACATCAGTAGATGGTATTTGTCCAGCAACCTCCGATACAATTGTTGTTACGGTTAATCCTACACCAGCAGCCTCTTTCACATTAGATGGAGATTCAATAGTTTGTGAGGGAGCTTGTGTTAACATCACTGCCGACCAAACTGCTAATTTTTCATGGTTGTTGCCTGATGCTTCTGTGGTAACTACTCAAACAATTGCTGCATGTTCAACAGGTGTATATACATTAAGAGTTACTGAAAATGGTTGTGTTGGAACTGAAACGGTTAACATTACTGTTACGCCTCTTCCAGCTGTTCCTGTAATTACTTTGAATGGTCCAGATGTGATTTGTGAAGGAGAATCTGCTTTACTTCAAAGTAGTTATACAACAGGTAATCAATGGAGTATTAATGGAGCGACAATAGCTGGCTCAGTTGGAAATGCTCATTCAACTTCTGTTGCGGGATTATTTACTGTTACTTATACCAATGATTTAGGTTGTAGTGCAACATCTCTTGGTCAACTAATTACTATTAAACCAACATCTCCATTAGTTATTACCGCTTCTTCCGATACGCTAATTTGTGGTAACAATCCTCAACCAGTTCAATTAACTGCTAGTCCAGGTTTCATTTCGTATGAATGGTCAACAAATGCAGTTACTGATACAATTACGATTAGTACTGAAGGCGTTTATTCTGTTACAGGAACCAATCAATACGGTTGTGAAACAACTTCGAGTATTACATTTACCACAGCTCCTAATTTTGAATTAGATCTTAACAGTCCAGTATACTTTGATGATTATAACGTAACAATTAATGGAGGAACTGATGGTTCAATCAATCTAACAGTTGATCCAATTGCTACTTACACATATCTATGGTCTAATGGGCAAACAACAGAAGATTTATTAAATATCGCAGGTGGTACTTATACTGTAACGGTAACGAACGTATTCGGTTGTTCTGAAGAAGGTTCCATATTCGTTAAGGAACCTGAAGCAATTAAACTTCCGAACACATTCTCTCCAAATGGCGATGGTTACAATGACTTCTATGTAATTACAGGAATTCAAGGTTATCCAGATTCACAGTTGGATATTTTCAATCGCTGGGGTAATTTAGTTTATAGTAAAAAAGGATATACTAACGATTGGAATGGAATAAGTAACAACGGAAATGAATTGCCTGATGGAACTTACTTCATTGTTGTAGATCTTAACATGGAAGGAAAAGAGAATGTTAAAGGATCTATTGATATCAAAAGAAAATAATTGCTCATAACACAAACACTTAAATTGAATTGAACCAAAACCATTTAAAATGAAGAGAATAGCAACAGTGATTAGTATGCTGGCCTTCTCCTTGATGAGCTCAGCTCAACAGGAGCTTCAAATCAGTCAATACATGTTCAATGGACTGTTTTTGAATCCAGCTTATGCCGGAACACATCCTTACTGGAGTGGAACAGTTTTACACCGCAGTCAATGGTTAAATTTCCCAGGTGCGCCCAAAACTAATTTATTGGCTGTTGATGGTCAATTAAAGGACAAAAGAATGGGTTTAGGTCTTATGGTAACCAATGATAATATTGGTTTAAATAAGATTAATGATATTTCTGGGGCTTATTCATATAAGATTAAATTAGGTCCTAATGATGGTCAGTTATCATTTGGTTTGCGAGCAGGTATCCGAAACCAAGTATTTAATGCTACCGATGCAACACCTACTGATGCTGGGGATCCATTATACAATAGTAACCAAAGTACTTGGACTCCTAAGTTTGATTTTGGTCTTTATTACTACCAACAGCGTGGGTATATAGGTTTATCTATACCGAATGTTGTTGCTTTCGATTCTCGTAAAAAAGATAATTCAGATGCTGGACTTCGTCGTCACTACTATTTAAATGGTGGTTATGTTTGGAAGTTAAGTAATATGGTAGATTTCAAGCCATCATTCTTGATTAAATATGAAACTAGTTCACCAGTTTCTATGGATTTAAATGCACATTTCTTATTTAATCAACGTTTTTGGTTGGGCGTTTCGTATCGTCACAATGCAGCATTTGTTGGAATGATTGAATTTGCAGTTACTCCAAATTTACGTGCTGGTTATGCTTACGATTATACAACAACTGCAATTCGCACTTTCCAAGGCGGCTCTCATGAGATCATGTTAAGCTATGATTTCATTCAGAAATTGGTTAAAATTAAAAATCCACGCTATTTCTAATGTTGTATAAAATGATATATACTATGAAAAAGACTTATCCAATTTTACTTCTTAGCCTCGGTTTAATCCTAGGTGGTTGTGGTGCTAATTATTTCGTTAAACAAGGAAATAAGAAATTTGATGCTTATGCATACTCTGATGCTGTAGTTCAGTATAAAAAAGCATTAGAAAAATCATCTGCTTCAGCTGAAGCAAAAGTGCAACTTGCTAATTCATATCGCTTAATGAATAATCCTTCTGCTGCAGAAGGAATGTATCGTGATGTGATTGCAATTCCTGACACAATGCCGATTAATCAATTTTATTTTGGTAAAGTGCTTATGCAAAATCAGAAATACGATGAGGCTAAAAAAGCATTTGAACAATATGCTAAATCTGTTCCTGACGATAAAATTGTAAAGGGATTAATTGATGCATGTGCAAATCCAAAGAAATTCAACAATGTTTTAGATACCTGTGCGTATGAAGTAAACAAAGTGGAATTAAGTGGAATCAATACTGCTTTTGGTGCTACTCCTTACAATTTCGGGTATGTTTTTGCAGGACAATCAATTGTTGAAGATAAAAAAATGCGTGATCCTTATTCAGGATTATCATACATGGATTTGTTCTACACAAAGAAAGATAAAGCGGGTAAATGGTCTGCTCCAGATCCAATTAAAGGTGGTGTAAATACCGAATATCATGATGCATTTGGTGCTGTTTCTGCCGATGGACAAACCATGTATTTCACCCGTACAAACCAATTCAAAGGGAAAGTTAAAACGAATGTTGATAAGGTTGTTAATTTGAAAATTCTTAAAGCAACATTGTTAGAAGGAGAATGGACAAACATTGAAGAATTCGCATACAACAGTGATGATTTTTCTAATGGACACCCTGCTTTAAGTGCTGATGGTAAAACAATGTATTTCTCTTCTGATCGTCCAGGTGGATATGGTCAAACGGATATTTATATGTGTTCTCTAAATGCCGGAGCTTGGTCTGAGCCTGTTAATGCTGGTCCAATGGTTAATACTGCAGGAAGAGACATGATGCCTCAAATTGGATTCAATGAGAAATTGTATTTCTCTTCTGACGGTCATGCTGGTATGGGCGGTTTGGATGTATTTGTAACTTCTAAATCAGGTTCTTCTTTCAAACAACCTGAAAATATGAAGTCGCCA